>CATLZI010000064.1 GCA_950063125.1 uncultured Porticoccus sp.
GAAGGCGTTCCCACTTACCCCAATGCTTCCCGTTTCTGGCAGGTGGTCGAGAAACATGGGGTCACCATCTTTTACACTGCACCCACGGCCATTCGTGCGCTGATGGGGGCCGGTGATGATTATGTCAAAAAAGCCGACCTCAGTTCCCTGCGATTGCTGGGTACGGTGGGCGAACCAATCAATCCTGAAGCCTGGGAGTGGTATTACCGGGTTGTTGGTGATGGTCGTTGCCCGATTGTCGATACCTGGTGGCAGACAGAAACCGGCGCCCATATGCTGACGCCTCTACCCGGTGCCACGCTGATGAAGCCCGGTTGTGCAACCGTGCCGTTCTTTGGTGTGCAGCCTGTGCTATTGGATGCCGAGGGGCATGAAATCGAAGGTCCCGGTGAAGGCGTTCTGGCTATCAAGGCATCCTGGCCCGCCCAGATTCGTGGTGTATACGGTGATATGGAGCGTTTCCGGGAAACCTATTTTGCCCCCTACAAAGGTTATTACTTTACCGGTGATGGTGGTCGTCGGGATGCCGATGGCCATTATTGGATTACTGGCCGGGTGGACGATGTGCTGAATGTTTCCGGGCACCGCATGGGGACTGCGGAGGTGGAAAGTGCCCTGGTATTGCACGCCAATGTGGCTGAGGCTGCGGTGGTCGGTTATCCGCACGACATCAAGGGACAGGGAATTTATGCCTATGTCACGCTGATGAACGGTGCAGAGCCATCGGATGAATTGCGCAAGGAACTGGTGGCGCTTTGTGTGAAGGAAATTGGTGCGATTGCCAAACCGGATGTCATTCATTGGGCCCCGGGTCTGCCCAAGACCAGATCGGGAAAAATCATGCGCCGTATTTTGCGCAAGATTGCCGCCAATGAACTGGAAAACCTGGGCGATACTTCAACCCTGGCAGATCCCGCTGTAGTGGACCATTTGATTGAGAATCGGGCCAATACCTGAGGCCTCGGTAACAGCCCGCCCGGCGGGCTGTTTTACAATCCGGTATTGTATGGGGCTTGTCGATAACCGGTCCTGCCGATATCAGTCTGAACAAACTCCCACCAGCAGATGGTTACCGTGATACATTGCCGTCGTCATTATCCCGTTAGCAACAGAGCAGCGAAATGAAAATCCGTCTGGTCGATTATCAGGATGGGCTCAGTGCCCGTTACGGCACCTTGTCCTCACCATTTGGCTCGCTTTGGCTGGTCTGGACGGAATCCGGTATTGAGCAGTTGGTGTTTCAGGATCGCGGCGAAACCGATCCTTTTCGGGTCTTCCCCCGGTTGGATAAATCCCGGTGTTTCAGTCGTGACGATGTGGGTGCGGCGACTATCGTGCAAACGCTGTTTTGCAGGCCTGTCGGGGAAAACCCGCAGGAAAACAGCCTGACACTGAGTGCTCAGGGTACGGTGTTTCAACGCCGGGTCTGGCAGGCATTATTGTCGATCCCCTTTGCCAGTGTGACCACCTATCAGCAGATCGCCAGCGCAATTGACCAGCCCAAAGCGGTGCGCGCCGTGGCCAGCGCTATTGGTGCCAACCCGGTGGCCTGGCTGGTTCCCTGTCATCGGGTGATCCGCAGCAATGGCGAGCTGGGGGGCTATCGCTGGGGACTGCCAAGGAAGCAACAGATGCTGGATTGGGAGCAGGCTGTTCCGGCATGACATAAAAAACCCGGCGGTAAATGCCGGGTTTCTTCGTCTGCGAGCGCCTGCTCGTGTTTTCAGTCTTGCTCTTGCAGATAGCGATCCCGCGAAGCGGTAATTTCCTTGCGGGCGGCTTCTGCATTGTCCCAACCTTCAACTTTCACCCACTTGCCGGCTTCGAGAGTCTTGTAATTTTCAAAGTAGTGTTTGATCTGCTTGATCAGCAGCTCCGGCAGGTCGGCAATTTCCTGTACGTGGTCATACAGCTTGGTGAGCTTGGTATGGGGTACCGCCAGTAATTTGGCATCCACACCGGACTCATCGGTCATGTTCAACACGCCGATGACCCGGCTGCGGATCACTGAGCCGGGCATGACCGGGTAGGGTGTTACCACCAGTACATCCAGGGGATCGCCGTCTTCTGACAGAGTCTGCGGGATATAGCCGTAATTGGCGGGGTAGAACATGGGTGTTGCAACAAAGCGGTCAACAAAAATTGCATCACTGTCCTTGTCAATTTCGTATTTGATGGGGTCGTGGTTGGCGGGGATTTCAATGACCACGTTGATATCGTGTGGCAGGTCGTTGCCAGCGGGAATCTTGTTGTAGCTCATGTCTCGTCTTCTTCTCTCTTGCGGTTAGGGAAGCGGAAATGCACAGGTCCACCCGGTGGGTTTCCAGAGTGGCGGGATTATACTGGCCCGTATAGGCTATTGCCAGTGACACCTTGGTCTATACTCCCGGTTCCAAGGCCGCGTTTGCAGGTGTTGGCCGAGTATACCCATTTCAGGTTACGACGACGATTGTCGGGCAACGATGGGCTCTATGATCAGCTCGACACGGCGGTTTTCAGCGCGGCCCGATGCAATGCTGTTATCGGCGATTGGGCGGTTCTGACCGAAGCATTGAATCACCAACCTGGTGGGGGTGATTCCGCGTTGGGAAAGATACTCTCCAATGGCGAGGGCGCGCTGTTTAGAGAGTCCTTGATTATAGTCAGTCTCTCCCCGGTTGTCGGTGTGACCGGCCACAGTAATCAGCGTGTTGTCATACTCTGCCAATACCCCGGTAATGGCTGTCAGGGCCGATTGAGCCCCCTTGTTGATGGCTGTGCTGTTGACATCAAAGATAGTTGCCCCGGGGATAATCATGGTGATTTTGCTGTTCTGTCGACTGAGATCGATACTGTGATTCCTGAGTTTCTGCTGGAGGTTGGCATACTGGACATCCATGTAATAACCCACCTGTTCCGGGGGCAGTGGGTTGATTTTGCCACTGTTACTTAACGTTGCCTTACGTTTTACCGGACTGTTTTTTTTACTCTCCGAAAGGCTGGTGATTCTGGCTGGCTCTGACTGTTCAGTCAGAGGATCCCACAGGCTACAGCCACTGCTTGCCAATGCAATGATCGCGATGAATAGCCAGTTCAACGGTGTCTTTGGGCAAGCAGCGGGTACAGGTGTTTTTTTCAAGCAGTCAATTCTCCGGTGGTTGATACAGGAATGTCCCGGGGAGGGTTGAGCCGGGATGGTCATTCCCTCCGGGGCGGGATAGTCTATCTGTGCTGAGCTGGCGGGTCAGCTATATTTTTGATGAAAGTCAATAAACTGACGAGCGGTTAAGGGACGACTGAACAGGTAGCCCTGCCCCAGCCTGACGCCCTGGCTCAATAGCCAGTCCACCTGATGATCGCACTCGACGCCCTCGGCAATAATATCCAGGTTCAATGATTTTGCCATCTCGATCACATGGACAATGACGCTGCTGGTTACTGCCTGGTTTTCAATGGCATCGACAAAAGACTTGTCGATTTTCAGGGCATCCAGCTCAAAACTTTCCAGATAGGAAAGGCTGGAGTAACCGGTGCCGAAATCATCAATAGCCACCAGATGACCCTGTCGGCGCAGGGTGCGGATTCGCTGCCGCGCCGAGTCACTGTCCACCAATGCCCGTTCGGTAATTTCCAGTTTGATGGCCGAAGTAGCCAGTCCGGCGGTTTTCAGCTCGGTTTCAAGGTGGACAAACAGCCGGTCTGACTGGAAGTCCTGTGCGGAAAGGTTGAGGTTGATACTGAGATCCGGGCATTGTTTTAGAAGATCGCCCAGCTCGTGCAGGATGCCTTGCAGCATGGCCCGAGCCAGGTCGGTGGCCAACCCGGCCTCCTCGGCGATCGGAATGAAAATGTCCGGGCCGACAACTTCGCCATTGTCACGGGTCCAGCGTGCCAGTGATTCAGCGCCGAGGCACCGTCCATTGGACATATCCACGATAGGTTGATAGTTGACTCTCAGTTTATTTCTGGTAATTGCATCACGCAATTCGGCGGCCAGGCTGAGGTGCTGGCGGGAGTAACGCACTACGGCGAATACCCAAAGGGGGATCAGTAGCAGGGCCAATATCCCGGCGGTGATCAGGGTGGGTAGATAGCGTTTCCAGAACTCGCTCATTGGCTGAATGGCGACAATATCGATGGGAAGCAGGGTGCCCAGGGAAAATCGGGAAATCATCTGTTCTGTTGACTGATTGACAGTCATTCCCTGTTTGAGACTTTCCAGTGGTGGGAAAATGGCATTGGGTGGCGTCGTGATCATGGGCAGTCTTTCTACCCACAGGCCGGCCATCTGTCCCTCCAGAAGGTCCACGTTCAGTAGCAGCCGTGGGTCGATCACCACATCATGGTGGCCGAATCGCATCAGAAATAGCTGTACGCCGCCCACCTCTGTCGCCTCGCTGGGCCACCAGGCAATCACGCCCGAGTTGTAAATACGGCTGGCTTTGGGTGGTGTGAAAGAGATGCCCTGAATAAACCCGGCACCACAGAGCCGCTCGGCGGCACGCCAGTAGCCAATTGCCCGGATGTAGGGGCGCGCGACGGCGACATCCTGCATCATAGCCAGGTGGGCGGCGTTACAGGGATCAGTGGCTTGTTCATTGAGGGTTTCAAGTAGATTGCGGGCGTCAATAATGGCGTATTCCGTTTCCTCACCGAGCCGCTGTGACAATTGTTGCAGACGCTGCTCCTCCGTGCCAACGGATTCACGCCAGATATACCAGCCGAGCAGCAGTGACAGGGTCAATGCCCCAAGCACTGTAATGGCCAGGATACCAAAAAAGATTTTGTCACGACGTGCCAGCATGGAGGAAACAGACTCATGGGAGGGGCGCTACTTTAACAGAGAGTCACCCAAAACGGGTATGGGATGACTATCTTGATGGCAGGGGCTTTGTGGGTTGATCGAGGGGGTTGATCGACATCAACAAGACGTAGGCGAACCGCTGCTAGGATCTGTCTTTTCCTCAACAGGTCTTTCATCACCGTGATTTCTGAAAATACGGCTATCTGGGATCGTCAGTTGATCGAGCGCTACGACCTGTCTGGCCCTCGTTACACGTCCTACCCCACGGCGCCACAATTCCACGAAGGTTTTGGTGAGGCAGCGCTGTGTCAGGCGATTGAGCGCAGCAATGCGGCGGGTCGCCCTCTGTCTCTGTATTTTCATATCCCATTCTGCAGTACGGTCTGTTACTACTGTGCCTGTAACAAGATCATCACGGCCAATCGCAAGCGCGCCTTGCCCTATCTGGAACGGCTGATTACCGAGGTGGCCTGCCAGGGTGCGCTATTTGATCGTTCCCGGTCAGTGCATCAGCTGCACTGGGGGGGCGGCACGCCCACTTACATCAGCGATGATGAAAAACGCCTGTTGATGGCCGCCACCCGCAAACATTTTAATCTGCTGGACGATGACAGTGGCGAGTATTCGATCGAAATTCATCCGGGGGATATGGCCGTCAGCACGATCAGCTGTCTGCGGGAGCTGGGCTTTAACCGCCTCAGTATGGGGATTCAGGATTTCGATCCCACAGTGCAGCAGGCAGTCAACCGCTTCAACTCGGTGGAGGAGGTGCACGCACTGGTGGAGGCGGGCCGCGCTGAGGGTTTTCACTCCATCAGTATGGATCTGATCTACGGCTTGCCCCATCAGACTTGGGATACTTTCAGACGCACTCTGGACAGTATCATTGAACTCGGGCCAGATCGTCTCTCGGTGTTCAATTACGCCCATTTACCCCATCTGTTCAAGGTGCAGAAACAGATCGACGAAAGCGCGCTGCCCAGTGCGGCTGAAAAGCTGTTGATGATGGAAAGTATCACCCGGATGCTGCTGAAAGCCGGTTATGTCTATATCGGTATGGATCACTTTGCCCGCCCGGATGACGAGCTGGCGGTGGCCCAGCGCAATGGTGTGTTGCAGCGCAATTTCCAGGGTTACTCCACCCACGGCGGCTCTGATCTGGTGGCCTTTGGTGTGTCTGCCATCAGCGCCATTGACAATGTGTTCGCCCAGAACCACAAGCAGATCGAGGATTACCAGGCAGCCATCGACAGCGGCCATCTGCCGGTGGCGCGGGGCTTTGAGCTGAGCCCCGACGACCTGTTGCGCCAGGCGGTGATCAGGCAATTGATCTGCCACTTTGAGTTGCATTTTGCCGACATCGAGCAACAATTTGACGTCGTGTTCGCCGACTACTTTGCGGAGGAGTTGCACCAGCTGCGGCCGATGATAGACGATGGCCTGGTGGTCCTCAGCCCGGAGGGCCTCCGGGTAACCCCTGCGGGGCGACTGTTGATTCGCCGCGTCTGCATGACCTTTGACGCCTATATCAACAAATCCGGGTCGGAAATTCGTTACTCCAAAATTATTTAAGTAAAGCCATTGAGTTGGTAATTGATTCGCGTAAAATCGCAATTTCACCTGCACAGAGCAGATGAATTTTCCTAAGGGGCGGCGCAAGCCTGAGACATCCTCGGATGAACCCTTTGAACCTGATCCGGATAGTACCGGCGTAGGGATAGGACGCAAAAGTTACCGTTCACTCCTCCCATATCCGGGTCTCTTTAACAATGTTAATGAGGCTCATCATGATAGACCTGTTTCGAAAAATGCCATTACTGGCATTTGCCTGCCTGCTTTCCGGCGTTGTGCTTGCTACAGAACCCGAGGGTCCTGAGGGCACAGCAACCGGGACCGAGACCACCATAGAGACGTTATCCGCTGAAACCATTCAGGAAGTGGTGGTGACTGCCCAGTTTCGCGATGTATCCGTGTTGCATACCGGCAACAGTATCAGTGTCCTGGACAGTCAGCAGATTGAACGCCGTCAGGCCCGTCACCTGGACCAGCTCCTGAATCTGGTTCCGAATGTGAACTTTTCCAGCGGTGCATCACGGGGCAAGTTTATCCAGATCCGTGGTATCGGCGAGCGCAGTCAGTTTATCGAGCCGCTGAATCCTTCAGTAGGGCTGCTGATTGACGGGATTGATTTCAGTGGTATCGGCGGTGCGGCAACAACCCTCGATTTGCGTCAGGTTGAAGTGTTGCGTGGTCCCCAGGGCACCCTCTACGGTGCCAACGCGCTGGCGGGGTTGATCAACATGAAATCAAATAATCCCTCCGACGTATTTGAAGGCCACATTGAAACCTCTATCGCCGAATACGAAACCCGCACCACCAGCGCAGTATTGAGTGGACCGATTGCCGATAATCTGGGCTACCGTCTGGCCGTGCAGGGTCACCGCAGTGACGGCTATATCGATAACGAATTTCTCAATCGCAAGGATACCAGTAACATCGATGAGCTCACCGCCCGGGGCAAGCTGCATTGGCGAGTCAGCGACCGGTTGCAACTGAACTTTACCGGTTTCTACGTGGATGCGGACAACGGTTACGATGCCTTTTCGTTGGATAACACCCGCAAGACGCTCTCCGATCAGCCGGGTAACGACCGCCAGGAGTCCACGGCCTTTGCCGTTGAGAGTATCTGGCAGGCCTCCGAGCAGTTTGAGGTGGTCGGACTGGTCAGTTATGCCGATAGCAATCTTGAGTACAGCTATGATGAGGACTGGAGCTTTGCGGCTATCTGTGATGGTCTGCCCTGCGAGGGTTGGGCCTATTCCTCTTTTGATCGCTACCAGCGTAGCCGCTATAACGGCACCCTGGATCTGAAGCTGGTTTCCAGTGAAGCGGGACGTCTTTTCAATGGTGCCAGCGACTGGGTGCTGGGCATTTATTACCGCAGGCAGAATGAGTCGCTGCTGCGCGAATACACCTATGCCGACGGTGATTTCAACAGTGATTTTGACACCCGCAACCGGGCTGTCTACGGTCAGTTGGACACCCGGCTCAGCGACCGTTTAAAGCTGGTCAGCGGGGCGCGAATCGAGTTTCGTCGTGCCGATTATCTGGACAGCGAGGGGGTTCGCCACAATACCAGTGAAAGACTCTGGGGTGGCCGTCTGGCTCTGGAATACAGTCTGACGCCGGAAACCCTGCTTTATGGTCTGGTCTCCCGGGGTTACAAGGCTGGTGGGGTCAACAGCAACCCTAAACTGGACCCCGGTGCGCGGGATTTTGATACCGAATATATGTGGAATATTGAAACCGGCATCAAGGGTGACTGGCTGGATCGCACCCTGCAGGTCCAACTGGCACTGTTTTATCAAATGCGCCGGGATATGCAGGTTAAGCAGTCACTGGTCAAGCCGATTACCGGTGATCTGTGCCCCTGCAGTTTTATTGACACGTTTGATAATGCGTCCAAAGGTCGCAATTACGGCCTTGAGCTGATGTTTGACTGGTTGGCGATGGACCATGTGCAGGTCTACGGTAGTCTCGGCCTGCTCCGTGCTACCTATCAGGATTTTGAAAGCTTCAGTCATGTGGATGCCGATCCGGAAAACAATGTGGCGGTCGATCTCGATGGCCGGGAACAGGCCCATGCGCCTTCCTACCAGTTTTCCCTGGGGGTCGAAGTGGCCTTAACCGGGCAGATGTCGGCGGCACTGGAAATGGAAGGCAAGCAGCAGTTCTATCTGTCCCCGCGGCACAATGCCAGGTCAAACCGCTACGAGCTGTTCAATGCCCGGCTTGAGTACCGGGTGCAACAGTGGGATTTTCTGCTGTGGGGACGTAATCTGACAGACCGGGATGTGATTGTTCGCGGCTTTGGAGGCTTCGGCAATGACCCCCGCAATTTTTATCAGACTGAACCCTACTATCAGTATGGTGAGCCGCGCATCGTCGGTGTCACCGCCAAATACCGTTTTTAAGGGCATTACCCCAGGGAGATTTGCCGTATGCAGGTGACCATTGATGTCAGTATGTATCCCAACCGGGAGGACTTTATTCCGCCGATCAAGGGGTTTATCGAGAAGATTAACCGCTATTCGGGGCTTGAGGTGCAGACCTTTCCCACCAGTACGGTAGTGCAGGGCGAATACCAGGCGGCCATGCAGGCGGTACAGGACACTATAGCCGCCTGCCGTGAGGAATTCGGCATGGCGGTGTATGTGCTCAAGGTGATTCCCGGATACGAGGCGCTCTGAATGTCGGACTGGTTGAGCCTGGAAGCACTGGCGGTGGTTTTTTCATTGGCCTATCTCGTGTTGGCGATGCGAGAGAACAGCCTGTGCTGGTTTTGTGCCTTTTTTGGCACGGCTATTTATATCTGGGTATTTGGTGGTGTCAGCCTTTACATGGGCTCGTTGCTGCACGTCTATTATCTGGTGATGGCGGTATATGGGTGGTATCAGTGGCGTCGCGGTGGTGTCGGACATCGCGGCGTCAAAATATCCCGCTGGGGGCTAACGCAACACTTGTATGCGTTGCTCGCTGTTGTGCTGGCCTCCGCCGTGTCCGGCCACCTGCTGTCCCAACACACCGATGCCCACTTGCCCTATCTGGACTCCTTCACTACCTGGGGCGGGGTGCTGACCACGGTGATGGTAGCCCGCAAGATTTTGGAAAACTGGCTCTACTGGATTGTCGTCGACGGTGCATCGATTTACCTGTATCTGGATCGTGAGCTCTACCTCACGGCCGGCCTGTTTGCTGTTT
>CATLZI010000065.1 GCA_950063125.1 uncultured Porticoccus sp.
TGCCGATCGCATTGGTCCCCGCCGTTTTTTCATCCCAGACCCCACCCTGAATCAAGTTGATGTCGCTGGCATGACTCAGCACATTGTCATCCGCATGAATATCGAGAATGAGCCCCTCTGAATCGGCCAGAAGGATAAGACTGTTCGAGCGAAACAGCACCTCTGAAGCACGTTTCATGATGGGTTGGGCGGCACGCATGAGATCTGTCTGTAGAAAGCGACGATATTCAAGCAGACTATTATCGCCAATCAACGGTGCATGTTGTAACTCCGGATCAATATGTGATTGTTGGCAACGGCGCCAGGAATCCTCGACCACCGGCCTGATAAAATCACTTGGATAAGATTGGTCGACGACAAACTTTTCCCAGACCGACAACAGTTGATTGTGCTGTTCCGGGTTGCTCAGCATCTGTGTGCGATCACGCATTTGTGCAGTGGCGAGAGCGGCCTGTTCTCGCGTATAAAAACGATCATTCTGAACGAAGCCGGAGATTACGCCGGGTTTCACCGAGTTGACCTTGCCATTTTTCTGGCGGGAGACAATCAGTTCGGGGGGCAGACCATCCAGAACATGCATGGGTGCCTCTCTGCCGTTGGGAAATTTTGAAGGGTGAACCGTGGCAGTTTCCATATCGTAAAATGCCGGTTTGAAACCCCAGGCCCGGCTTTCTTCACTGATACCCCCGGTGCCACGGAATGCATCATTTTCATCCCGCAGTGCTTCGACTGTTAGTTCACCTTTGTAGAGTTTCCGCCCTTTTTTTGGGGGGTTGCTCTCTTCTTTTTGTGAATAATTGGCAGACATAGGGAAATACCTCTAGCCCAACGTAAACCATATAAAAATTTACGTCTCTGTAAAAGTATAGACTAGCAAGCTCGCTTATCGTTGACAGTGTTCATCTGCCAGAAAGAAATATGGTGAAATTGCCAGTGGTGCCATATTCGGTAGCCTTGCCTTGGCTGACGGTAGCCATTAACGTAGGGAACTGACTTCCACAGATCTCAACCATGAGCTATACCCCAGACCTCCTTGTTCCTTATTTGCCCAGGCTGCGCAAGGCCAGCCATTGCTATGTAGGCTATAGCGGTGGTCTCGATTCCCATGTTTTGCTCGTGTCGCTAGTCAGGCTCTTGGGTGAAAGTTCGGTCAGTGCCATTCATGTCAATCATCAGTTATCGGCAAATGCGGAAAGCTGGGAACAGCATTGTCAGAAGGTTTGTGATGGGCTCGGAGTGACATTAAGCATCGAGCAGGCCTCTGTCATTGTTAACGGTCAGGGTGTCGAAGAAGCAGCTCGAGTTGCCCGCTATCGGGCTTTTGAAAAACGTCTCCCACAGGATTCCCTGTTGCTGCTGGGTCACCATGCCGATGACCAGGTTGAAACAGTGCTCTATCGACTGTTGCGTGGCAGTGGGCCCAGAGGTCTGGCCGGCATGCCTGCCTCGCGCCACCTGGGTAACGCAGAGTTATTGAGACCACTGTTACCTTTCTCCCGGCCGGACCTGGAGCGCTATGCCATTGCTGAAGGGTTGGTCTGGATAGAAGATGAGAGCAATGAAGATGTGTCCTTTGACCGCAATTTTCTGCGCCATAAAGTGATCCCGGCTCTGGCTGAACACTGGCCGGATTATGCCACAAGGGTCGCCCACAGCGCCCGGTTGTGTCGTGACAGTGATCAGTTATCCGATATGCTGGCAGCACAGGATCTGATAGCCGCCTACGAACACAGGGAGAGGCTGGGGTGGAGTATCAGTCTCGAGGCATTGATGTCTTTTGATGAGTTGCGGCAGGCGAATCTGCTGCGACACTGGGCGGGCCAACATGATCTGGCACAACCGGGTCATAAAATCATCGATGCCGTGCTTCACGAGCTGTTGCCCGCGAAAGCCGATGCCGAACCGCTGGTAAGCTGGGCGGGCATTCAGTTGCGTCGGTACCAGCGCCGTCTTTATTTGTTACCCGGTGACCCCGATACCCCTGACTATCTACCGGTCTCGCTTCATTGGGATGGTAAAGGCGCGCTGGATTTGCCGGATAAGAGCACATTGAGTTTGCGTTTGGAGCAGGGACATGGAATCAGGTTGAAGGGAGATACTGATACCTTTGAAGTGCGTTTTCGCAATGGTAGTGAACGCTGCAAGCCGGTCGGGCGCAGCGCATCCAATACACTCAAGAAGTTGTTTCAGGAATATGGTCTGGAGCCCTGGTTGCGTGGCCGGGTACCCCTGCTCTATCGGGATGACGTGTTAGTGGCGGTAGGTGATTTGTGGATTTGCGAGGGCTTTGAGGTGCAACCCGATGAGCAGGGTTGCACGGTGCAGTGGGACTTCAGATCGTAATATTCATTGAGCGATACAGGGGTTTCTGGTAGTCTGATCCCCCATCTCGAAACCGATGGGCGTAGCTCTGAATCATCTCCTGATTAAATAAAAAATCGCTCTATTTTTCAAAAACATACCTGTTCTGTTTGGTATGAGTTCGGCATTCTTGACGCAGTATCCAAAATGTTCGGAAGGGTCTAAATGACACGTTATATTTTTGTTACCGGCGGTGTTGTATCTTCCTTGGGGAAGGGTATCGCTTCGGCATCACTGGGCTCGATTCTGGAGGCCCATGGTCTCAGTGTCACTATCCTGAAGCTCGACCCCTATCTCAATGTTGATCCCGGCACTATGAGTCCGTTTCAGCACGGTGAGGTCTTTGTCACCGAAGATGGCGCTGAAACAGACCTTGACCTCGGTCACTACGAGCGCTTTCTCTCCTCCAGGATGAACAAGCGCAACAATTTCACAAGCGGCAAGGTCTACGAAACAATCCTGCGTCGCGAGCGCCGCGGTGACTTTCTGGGGGGTACTGTTCAGGTCATCCCCCATGTGACGGATGAGATTAAACGCAGGGTGCTGGCCGGTGGTGAAGGGGTCGACGTCGCCATTGTGGAAATTGGTGGTACGGTCGGCGATATCGAGTCGCAGCCCTTCCTTGAGGCGGTCCGTCAGTTGAAGCTGGAGCTGGGCTCCAGCCGTTCCATCCTGATTCATCTGACACTGGTGCCCTATATTGCGACAGCGGGAGAAACAAAAACCAAACCCACCCAGCACTCCGTTAAAGAATTACGCTCCATAGGCCTGTCGCCCGATATCCTGTTGTGCCGATGCGAGGTTGAGCTGGATGAAGGGCAACGCAAAAAGATCTCTCTCTTCACCAACGTGGAGGAGAGGGCTGTGGTGCCGTTGCTGGATGCGCGAACGATCTATGCCATTCCCAGAGATTTGCAGCGCCGTGGCCTCGACCAGATCGTGATGGAAAAACTTCATCTGGAATACAGTGAGGCTGATATCAGTTCCTGGGATTGGGTGGTAGAAAATCAGCTCAACCCAAAACATCAGGTGACCATTGCCATGGTTGGCAAATACATGGAGCTTCTGGATGCCTATAAGTCTCTCAATGAATCGTTGATTCATGCGGGTATCCGCAACCAGACTAAGGTCAATGTTCGTTACATTGACTCCGAGGATCTCGATAACGATCTTGAGCTGCTGACGGGCGTCAACGGCATACTGGTGCCAGGTGGTTTCGGAATTCGCGGTGTCGAGGGAAAAATCAAAGCCGTCAAATATGCCAGAGAACACAAAATCCCGTATTTAGGTATCTGTCTTGGTATGCAGGTGGCCATGATTGAGTTTGCCCGCAATGTCTGCGGGCTGGCCAGAGCAAACAGTACGGAGTTTGACCGCGATACGCCTCACCCGGTTATCGGCTTGATCACAGAATGGATCGATATTGACGGCAAAGTTGAGGTGCGCGATGAGGATTCAGATCTCGGTGGCACCATGCGCCTCGGTGCCCAGAACAGCTATCTCGTGCCAGGTAGCATGGCGCAGAAAATCTATGGTGCAGATGTGATATTTGAGCGCCACCGGCATCGCTACGAGGTGAATAACAAATATGTTCAAACACTTCAGGAAGCTGGCATGCAGGTGGGTGGCTGGTCTGAAAACAAGACCCTGGTGGAAACGATAGAGATTCCAGAACACCCGTGGTTTTTTGCTTGTCAGTTCCATCCGGAATTTACTTCCACACCTCGTAATGGTCACCCATTGTTCAGTAGTTTTGTGAAAGCGGCATTGACCCATACTGGAGAAAACTGACCTGTGAGTGTACCCAGCGTTTCCCTTGAGGTGGGAGGATTTCCGGTTGCCAACAACCGGCCTTTTGTCCTGCTTGGGGGAATGAATGTACTGGAGTCCCGTGACCTTGCGCTGCGTGTTGCAGAGACCTATGTCACTGTCACTCAAAAACTGGGTATTCCCTATGTTTTCAAGGCTTCATTTGACAAGGCGAACCGTTCGTCAATCCATTCCTTTCGTGGTCCCGGTCTGGATGAAGGGTTAAAAATATTTCAGGAAATCAAACAAACCTTTGATGTGCCTCTGATCACCGATGTTCACGAGATCGCTCAGGCACGTCCTGTGGCGGAGGTTTGTGACATTCTTCAGTTGCCGGCTTTTCTGGCGCGACAGACGGACCTGGTGAAAGCCATGGCGGCAACAGGCGCCGTGATCAATATCAAGAAACCCCAATTCCTCAGCCCAGGCCAGATGGGTAATATCGTCGAGAAATTCAAGGAGTGCGGCAATCACAAGGTGATGCTTTGTGAGCGGGGCTCCACATTTGGTTACGATAACCTGGTGGTGGATATGCTGGGTTTTCGCACCATGAAAGACGTGGCCAAGGGATTGCCAGTTATTTTTGACGTCACGCACGCCCTGCAGTGTCGTGACCCCATGGGCGCCGCGTCCGGTGGCCGTCGCCATCAGGTTGTCGAACTGGCGCGGGCCGGTATTGCCGTTGGTCTGGCTGGTTTATTTCTGGAAGCACACCCCGATCCGGACCGGGCCCGCTGTGATGGTCCCAGTGCATTGCCGCTGGATGCCCTTGAACCTTTCTTGCAACAAATAAAAGCCATTGATGATCTGATCAAATCACAGCCTGAACTGACTATCGTCTAGTCGCGCCCGGTGTGTTTAATCTCCGTGTGGAACAGGTTGACTACGGTTGTCATCTTTTGAGGAAATAGCTATGACTAAAATTTCTGACATTCGCGCCTATGAAGTACTCGACTCCAGGGGCAACCCTACTATCGAGGCTGATGTCACTCTGGACGATGGCAGTGTTGGCAGTGCTTGTGCACCGTCCGGCGCCTCTACCGGTTCAAGGGAGGCGCTGGAGCTGCGCGATGGCGACAAGTCGCGTTATCTGGGTAAAGGCGTGCTGAAGGCGGTGGAGAATGTTAACGGCCCTATTCGCACTTTGCTGCTGGGCAAAGATGCCAGCCAGCAACGGGAGCTGGACCAATTGATGATTGATGCGGATGGCACCGAGAACAAGTCGACATTCGGTGCAAATGCCATTCTGGCCGTGTCTCTTGCTGCGGCTAAAGCGGCAGCAGTATCCCGTGGTATCCCGCTCTATGCTCATATTGCTGAATTGAATGGTTCGGCTGGATGCTACAGCATGCCTGTGCCGATGATGAACATCCTGAACGGTGGAGAGCATGCCGATAACAATGTAGATATTCAGGAGTTTATGATACAGCCTGTTTCGGCAAAAACATTCACGGAAGCATTACGTGTTGGTGCAGAGATATTTCATTCGCTCAAAAAAGTACTCAGCAGCAAAGGGTTGAATACAGCGGTTGGTGATGAAGGTGGTTTTGCGCCGAATCTTTCATCGAATGCGGAAGCATTGGCTGTTATCAAGGAGGCAGTTCAGGCAGCGGGCTACAAACTGGGTGTCGATGTTACGTTGGCGCTGGACTGTGCGGCGTCAGAATTCTATCGGGATGGTCAGTACAACCTGTCGGGTGAGGGGAAAAGCTATAGCGCCGAGGGCTTCAGTGATTTTCTGGCGGAACTCTGTGATCAATACCCGATAATATCTATTGAGGATGGTCAGGATGAATCCGATTGGGATGGCTGGAAATATCAGACAGAGAAACTGGGTAGTCGTGTACAACTGGTCGGGGATGATTTGTTCGTGACCAATACCAAAATTCTGAAGAAAGGTATTGAGCTGGGCGTGGCAAATTCCATTTTGATTAAATTCAATCAAATCGGGTCGCTCACCGAAACACTTGACGCCATCAAAATGGCTAAGAATGCCGGATATTCTGCCGTCATTTCTCATCGGTCAGGTGAAACCGAGGATACAACTATTGCCGATCTGGCGGTGGCCACGGCAGCTGGTCAGATCAAAACCGGCTCCTTGTGCCGTTCAGATCGGGTGGCCAAGTATAATCGTTTGTTGCGTATAGAGGCTGAGCTGGAAAGTCTGGCCCCCTATAAGGGCCGTGCCGAATTTAAAGTCTGAGTCAGTTGACACTGAGTAAAGAAGGGGTGGCCACGGCCACCCCTTCTTTGTGCCTGCAGTCCGCACTAAGCTTGCTCATACACTCCCGACTATGCCATTTGTCCCGCAAATATAGGATGGGACAATGGGTGCTGGTTGGATTGTGTCCAGATAAGATCGATTTTTTCTTGGTCTGCCGGGCGCTCCTTCAGCACGGCTGACTAATCTTGAGTTTTGTGTCAAATGGTTTTGCCGGGGCCGCTTTTGAAAAAAGCATATACTGGTAACCGACTGAGTAGTTCGGTTGCCCGCTGTCATTGGGCTGGGACAGCTTTCCGCTGACGCCGTTTATTTTGTTCTGTAGAATCCGGTCATGCGCTGGCTCCTAATTGTTCTCACAGGTCTTCTTGCCATTCTCCAATATCAATTGTGGTTGGGTGAGGGCGGTTTCTCTAAAAAGTTAATGCTGCAGCGTCAAGTTGAACAACAGCGTCAGGAAAATCAGGGATTGCAACTGAGAAACAGTATTCTGGAAAATGAGGTTGCCAACCTGAAAGACGGTTTGGACAGTATTGAAGAGCGAGCCAGAAAAGATCTTGGCATGATTAAAGAAGGTGAGACGTTTTATATGGTCGTTGAAAAGGAAGATCAGTGATTTATCACCTTTTTTCTTCCCAATGGTTTTGTCGTCAGCCTATGTTCTTGCCGTCGGGGCAGTAAAATGGCCACTAATTGGATTGTGGTGCCAGCCGCAGGGCAGGGTAGACGCTTTGGCGAGATACTCCCAAAACAGTACCAGTTGCTGGCGGGTCGAACGGTGATCGAACATACCCTTGAACGCCTACTGCAGATTGATCAATCAATTGTCGTTGTAGCCATTCATCCGGCCGATAGTCAGTGGAGGCGATTGTCTGTCTTTTCGCACCCCCGTATCCGCACTGTGCATGGTGGAAAAGAGCGCTCGGATTCCGTCAGGCTGGCACTGGACTGCCTTCAGCGCGAGGCACACGTGGATGACTGGGTGCTGGTGCACGATGTGGCAAGGCCCTGTGTCCGCGTCACGGATATCAACAAGTTGATGGCCGCTCTGGAAACGCACACTGTTGGTGGCATATTGGCGGTACCGGTCAGTGATACGGTAAAACAGGTTGATCAGCAGGCGGGTATAAGTGCGACTGTCAGCCGCGCTGATTTGTGGCTCGCTCAGACGCCGCAAATGTTTCGTTATGGTTTGCTCAGCTGGAGTTTAAACTCGGCCTATCGACAGCAATGGCAGCCGACTGATGAGGCATCTGCAGTTGAGAAACTCGGCCATTGTCCTCTCGCCGTCGAGGGTAGTAGCGACAATATCAAGATTACCCGGCGCGAAGATCTGGCCATAGCCGAGGCCATTATTAAATTTCAGAACGAATCCTCGAAACAGTCCGGGGGATTGGAGTTGCCATGATATGAGAATAGGTCAGGGTTACGATGTTCACGCCTTTGGCGTGGGCGATCATATTATTATAGGTGGCGTGACCATCCCCTTTGGCCATGGACTGATTGCGCATTCAGATGGTGATGTGCTGATTCACGCATTGTGTGATGCCCTTCTGGGTGCCTCGGCGCTCGGTGATATCGGGCACCACTTCCCCGACTCTGACCCCCACTATAGCAATGTGGACAGTCGCGGATTACTGCGACAGGTCAAATTGCTGGTGGCAGAAAAAGGCTACCGCATGATCAATGCCGATATTACCCTTGTTGCCCAGGCCCCAAAAATGTCGCCGCATCTTGACGCGATGCTGGCCAATCTCGCCCAGGATCTTGATTGTGATCGCAGTCAGTTAAATATCAAAGCCACTACCACGGAACAACTCGGTTTTGAGGGGCGTGGCGAGGGGATTGGCTGCCAGGCAGTGGTCCTGCTTGACAGTATCGTCAGCTCAACTGTCCAGAATTGATAGAGTGCAAGGTGATAGGAAGAAATGACTGGCCTGGCGACCAGTGTTCTGGCACATCACCGAGCCTTCATTCATCACCAGTTGCTTTAGCATTTCCGAGAGATCGCTGCTAACAATATTGGTGCAGGTAAAGCGATTTCCCGTATCAGTGCAAATCAGTTTATGCACGCTATCTCCAGGCACGTGTGAACAGCTGCCATTTATCTTTGTGTTGCCGGGAGTGGGCTGTAAACTTGCCGCCATCCAAACCGTGCCTCGAGACAATATGAACAGCCGACAGTTTTCCCTCGACTTTCCTTATGCTATTGCTTCGCCCTCGGTCAGCGCGCTGTTTCGCAGTGTGCCCGAAGATTTTCAAGTGACGGAGCAACTGGGTTTTGAGTTGTCGGGAGAGGGTGAGCATCTCTGCCTCTATGTGGAAAAACGGGGTCAAAACACACGCTGGGTAGCCGGGTTGCTGGCGAAGCATTTTAGTGTTGATGACATGGCTGTGAGCCACTGTGGTATGAAAGACCGGCACGCTGTGACCCGGCAGTGGTTCAGTGTGCATCTACCCGGCAAATTACCGGAAATGCCAGAGCGACCCCCTATACTGGAGGGTTGTCAGGTGCTTGAGCAGCAGCGTCACCATAAAAAGTTGCGGCGGGGGCAGCATGCGGGTAATCAGTTTGTTATTCGGTTGCGACAGATTGAAGGTGACGTTTCTGCGCTGGAGCATTCCCTGCAGCAAGTCGTGAATGGTGTCCCGAATTATTTTGGCGAACAGCGTTTTGGTTGGGCCGCTGGCAATCTTGTCGAGGCCAATCGATTGCTGTCGGTGTGGGGCGATACCCCTGCAAACAGAAAGCAGCACAGTGGACGCAGAAGGCAACGGTCTCCCATCGATGGAATCTATCTGTCGGCGGCCCGTGCCTACCTGTTTAACCTGGTGTTGGCTGAAAGGGTGAGGCTTGGGCACTGGAAGTTGGCAATGCCCGGGGAAGTTGCCCCTGAAGGACCGCTTTGGGGGCGCGGACGGAGTGCGGCTCCCCAATCGGTTCAGTTGCTCGAAGATCAGGTTCTCTCCCCTTGGGGTGATTGGACCAACTCACTGGAATACAGCGGATTGCAGCAAGAGAGAAGATCCCTGCTGTTGATGCCTGCCAATATGCAACACCGATGGCTAAACTGTGGTGACCACACTGACCTGGAGCTGTCATTTGACCTGCCCTCGGGTTGTTTTGCCACTTCGGTAT
>CATLZI010000066.1 GCA_950063125.1 uncultured Porticoccus sp.
CTGACCGTTTTTATGCCCCAGCAAAACCTGCCGTGTCTCATGACTCACCCCTCTGGATCGTAACCGCCGTCCAAACGTGTGTTTCAGGTCATGCACCCGCACTTGAGGTAATCCTGCCTCCTCTCGCGCTCTTCGCCAGGCCTTGGTGTTGATCCGGTCAGTGGGTTTGCCATTGGTATAGGTAAACACAAACTCCGGGTGCTTACCTCGCTGGCGATTGATGACAGCACGTGCTTCTGTATTCATCACCACCAATCGATCTTCACCGTTCTTAACACCATTACCCGGAATCACAAAGACACTGGTTTTGAGCTCTGGAATCGCCACCTCCCAATCCCATCGCAAACAAGTGACTTCCTGTTCCCGTAAACCCGTGTTGACCTTAAATAAAACCATCTCCCTCAAATGGTCTGGCAGACGTTCAAACAACCTCGCCTGCTCCTCCCACGATAAGGGGTAGGGTTTTCGGGCATCATCACAATCCAACATTTGCAACAAAGGTGCGGTTTCCAGCCAGGTTAATCCGTATTCATCCCGCCATAATCGCGCGGCCAGGTTCAAAATGCGCCTGACCACCGCCAAATCACGGTTGATGGTATTGGCTTTTATACCCTGTTTTCGACGGGACTGGATAAACTCATCCAGCGTTCCCTGATGAACCTGGCGTAACGGCAAGTCACCGATTACTGGATCCAGAGCCTTCAGGGATT
Organism: uncultured Porticoccus sp.; assembly: GCA_950063125.1. Classification (GTDB taxonomy): domain Bacteria; phylum Pseudomonadota; class Gammaproteobacteria; order Pseudomonadales; family Porticoccaceae; genus Porticoccus. Next base: position 711 of record CATLZI010000066.1, read on the forward strand.
GTGCGTAGCGGCCAACACTGCGTTTATGCTGATAATCCAGCAAAATTTTTGTCGCCGCCTGCCGAAAAGTGCGCTCAGGCCGAATACCATAGACACTCGCTTTACGCATCTCTTCCAATCGTCGAATCAGGTACTGCTCCGCTTCCTTGAGGTTGCTTGATCCAGTGCTCTCAAGAAATCGGCCGTATCCTTTGACGCATTTATCAATGTGCCAGATGCCCTGTTTGCCTCGTTTGTAGAGGCCCGGGATTCGCTTTGACATAGTAGATCTCCTCTATGCTTCTGCGAACGCCCACAGCGGGACTTATAATCCTCCACCCAGCCGTCCAATTCAAGTCGGTCCACCGCCTTGCCCTGCGTACCGATGGGGATCACCGTCAACTGGGGCCGGACTTCCCGGTTAAACCGATTCCGGTCCATGCCGAGGTAATAGGGGGCATCCCGCAGCCGGATCAGGCGAGGCGGAAAGGATGGTAGCTTATCTCGCTGATTTGCCATGGATTTTCTGACCGTTCGCCAAAAGACACGACCAGATTACCGGCAAGGCCTAAAATCCTTGAGAACCCGAAACAGCGACTTCACTTCCTTTAAGGGCTTCGAACCTGACGAAAAAGCTTTTTAAGGCCAGCGTAAGGGTCGTCGCTGTCGTGGGGGTACAGCCCCAGGTGGTCGATAAAGATCTCGCAGAGTTCATCCTGGGTAAGGCCCTCCAGGGCACCCAGGTCCTCTAGGGTCCCGTACAGGTCACGGATAGGGTCATAGTCCGCTTTCGGCCGCCGAGGTTTGGCCCCTGTCAGGGCCTTGGCCAGGGAATCAAAGAATGCCTGATCCCCCACCAAGGCCGCCTGTGCCAGCCGCGACTGAGCCGTGAATGCTCCCAATACGGCCGGGTCTACCCGCACCGCTTTAAACAGCGCCTCATCGTCCCCAGCCCGCACCTCGGCCAACAATTGATCAATGCTCCGGTTGTACAGGTCGAAGGCGCGAAGCTGGCCCTGCCAGGCCATGATCATAAGCATCAAAAAGCCTTCGTGGCCTTCAGGCACTTCGATCTCATCGAACCGATCTGTCACTCGACCATCGAGCAGCCCGTGGTCTAATTCAGAAGACGCAGGCAATAACGATTGTGCCTCCAGGCCCATCAGGTCGCACATCTCCGTCAATAACTGTTGCCACGGCCGGTTATAAACCCAGCCCCAGCTGCCCGCCTGCTGAACCCAGGGAAGAAGCCCAACCTTGACCCTCCCGAATTGATCAACTTTGGACTGGTATTCGTCAGAAGCCGACAGAAGGTTTCGACAAAGTTGAATGACCTGCTCCTTGGTGTAGCGTCCGCTCATAACGCGATCTCCGAACAAGTAGGATGTTACTGGATTGACGGCATGGGTAAGGGAGTGTTTAGGAATCCTTGTGACTGAGTTATAAGTGCCTTATGCGGACGTTTTGAATACCTTCTGCCCGTCCTTATACACGTAAAGCGAACTATCCGCTTTTTACCAGGAGCGGACCTTAGATCCAATAGCGGCCATCAGCAATTTGAAAATTGTATGGACGCCGTATCACATATTATTGAGTATATAGCGTTCTATAATCGGGAGCGTTTGCACTCATCGCTAGGCTACCAATCCCCCGAAGAATATGAAAAGGTATGTGCGTAAAGTGTCCACAGAAGTGATGCAAGTTCACAACCGAAAATTTGTCCGACAGCAGCACTTTGTTATATGCCCTGCCCATAATCGCCTCAGAGGTATTGTTTCGAGTTGGTCAGGCATTTTCGTTTGGTCAACGGTGCCGTTACATAATCTTCATCAAGAAATCGGATGAGTTCTTTCAGTTGTTTCTTGTCTTCGGGGATGACCAGCTTGCCGTCGTCGTTGACGGCAATGCTGATGTGGTGTTCTTCGGGCAGCTCGGCGTTGAAGTTGTTGGCGACGGTCTGGATATCGGCGACAGCGAGGTCTTTCAGCACTTCATTCTTTTGCAAAAGGGCGATTTTCTTGCGGATGATAGAGTCGGCCTGCTCCTTGAAGGCTGCTTCGTCTTCGAAGGCAAAGAGATCGGTGGCGGCGAAGTCGTCGAGGTCGGTATCGGTGGCTTCGCGGTAGTAGTCCGCCAGGTCCAGAAAGCGTTTGGTGTTGTGGTAGGAGCTGAAATACAGGATGTCGTTGTGGAAGTGGGCGGTGAGTTTGTCTTGCAGTATCAGGCCGGGCTCTTCAAGGCGCTTGTAGGTATCGCCCGCGTGAATCGGTAAGCCGATCAGCGTCCAGCGATTGGAAAGCAGTTTGCCGGCATCGAATACCTGAAAGTTCACGCTTTGGTTCGCGGCGGTCCAGATGCCGCTGAACAGCGCCTTGATACGGTGGGTTTCGGTCGCAAGGTTGAGCACCGGGCAGGTCAGCGGGTTGCCGATGGCCTGGCCGATGGCTTGCGGCATTGGGTAATCGGCAATGGTAAAGATCTCGCCCTCAGCCACGTTATAGCTGCCAGTGAAGGCGATGGACTGTTTGTCGGCAAGCAGTGCCGACTGTTGCTCGGCAAAGAGTTGTGCCAGCTCGCTGTTGAGCGCGGCAGTCAGTGGAATGCGACGGATGGGAACATCTTCGTCATCGACCAGGGCGAACAGGTTGGACGGATTATTGTTATTCGGCATGATTGGCATCCAAGATCATGTATTCGGTTAATTGCACCACCTGCGAGACGGCCTTGCAGTCGGTGATATTCTGGCGAGTAATCAGCACATAGGTGATGTCACCCTCGATAGTCACTTCAAAGAAGTGATAGCCGAAGAACCCCAGCAAGGGGTTGAAGTGGTAGGCGTGGGAGTTGTAGACGATAAAGAAGAAGATCACCGCCACAAACACCAGTACCGGCACACTAATGGTGCTCTGGCCCTGGTTGATCAGTGGTAGCAGGTAGACCAGAAGAAAGCCAACGATCTCCTTGTCCACGGTTTTGACCGATTTAATCTTCACTGGTAGCCGCTCCAGCCCGTGGCGCGAGGCCGACAGCCATACCAGACCAAAGCAAAGGCCACTTAACACCAGCGCGGCCAGCAGATAGCCGCTGCCAACCAGCCAATGAGAGGCCAGATTCTCCGACCACGGCACACCGCGCTGCCAGGCGCTGCTGATTTCAACAAACCAGAGCGTCAGGCAGATGGGCGCCAGTGCGGTGGATACCAGCGCCAACTTCGCAAGCCGGTTAAGCACGAATGACCTCCGGGGCATCAGCGCTGACAGTGCTATTCTGCTTTTCGGTTTCGGCCTCGCTGTTATGGGCAAAGGCCTCTTTTAATACTGTCTGCATTAGTTGCTCGGCGTGGCTTTGGTTTCGGGTGATCTGAGTTTCGAGTTGGTCACAGATGGCGAGCAGTTTTTCGACTTTGGTGACAATGGCTTGTTGTTCTTCCATGGGAGGCAATGGAACAAGCCAAGATCGCAAAGTATTCGAGCCAATATTTGCTTGATTCGCAGCACCCGTGGCTGTTGAAAATATCTGATCAAGTAGTCGGTCATCTTTTAGGCAATAGTCGTAGTATTTCTTAATAATACTAGGACAAAACCGAAAACACCCGACTCGTTGATTCAAATAGAGATCGGAACCCTGAAAGTCCTTTTCCTCCAACAACACTGTATAGCAATAATCACGCTTCCCACGAGTACCTGTCATTGTTATGAGGATATCGCCAGCACTCAACTTTACGCCTTCAGTCTCCTTAGCATACTCACCGTCGATGTAAACAGGCTTCTCATCGAGACGGAGTGTGTAGGGCCGTATATTTCCGAGCCTCAAAACCTGATTTGTTCCACCTTTCTTGAAAAGAGGGCTCTTGAATGCATGCCCGCCAAGCAAGACAACCAATATCTGCTCTAAACGACACCACTCCCATCCCTGAGGAAGTTCGAACGGCTTTTCTTCATCCGTGATCGGTGGCAACGGTTTTTGCGCTCTGATTTTTTTTTGTTTAACCAGTTGCGCTTTTTCGGCGGCGATGCGTTTGAGCAGTTCGCTGGCCGGTTCCACATCGTGGTGTTGCGCTCGCCAGTCGGCGGTGAGTTTGCCTTCAATGGCTTCCTGCAATATCTGCTGGCGCAGTTTTTTTAGCAGGGTTTGTTGGTGGGTGAGTTCCGACTTGAGTTCATCTTCCTCAGCCACGATGGATTTAAATCTTTCAACAATCTCGCGCTGCCGGCCTATGCGTGGCAGAGGGATTTCAATGTTCTGTATTTTCTTAACAGACAAAGCCACATTCGCAGCGCCACTCATCAACGGAACCAACACCTGATCTTTCAACTGCGATAGATACAAATGAAGAAACTGGATATCCAACTTATTATCATCTTTGCTGGTTAGTGCAACAAGAATAGAACCGAGGGCGAACTTCCCCTCCTCGTAGTGAACATTTTTCAGGCTAGCATGGCCATGCCCGCTAGAAGATACAAGCGGTATGCAAACTGCCTTAGTATCAAATTGATAAGTGTTGCAACTTTTCCTTTCCGCACCTGTTGTCACTAATGGGTAATCGCCGGGCTCGGCCTTGGCTAGACCTGTGGAACCTTTCTCAAATTCGCAAAGTTCTTTAAGCATTAAAAATTGCACTACACCAACTCCTTGTGCAATTGCTCTAGCAATTCATCACCCTTGGCAAAGGACTGATGCAACAGGTCAAGCAGTTCGGTACTGCTGTGCTGCTTTCCTTCCTCGGCGCGGTGCGGGTTTTTGATGTCGAGGTTGTAGCCGTTGGCCTTGATGGTGTCGATATTCACCTGCCACGCCTGTTCATTGGACTCACGGTTCGCCCACCAACTTTTCAGGGTATCGAACTCGGCCAATTGAATCGGCTTGGTTTTGGAGTAGGCCTTGTAGCCTTCCGGCAGTATGTGCTCGTAGTACCAGATGTTCTGAGTCGGCTCGCCCTTGGTGAAGAACAGCAGGTTGGTGGCTACCGAGGCATAGGGCTGGAACACGGAATTGGGCAGCCGCACGATGGTGTGCAGGTTGCAGTCTTCCAGCAGCTTCTGGCGGATGCGTTGCTTGACGCCATCGCCGGTAAGGGAACCATCGGGAAGAACAATGGACGCACGGCCACCGTCTTTAAGCAGGTGAATCATCAGGATCAGAAACAGGTCTGCCGATTCCTTGGTACGGTAAGTTTGCGGGAAGTTGTTTTCGTTGTTGTTGGAAACCACGCCACCAAAGGGCGGGTTAGCGATGATCACGTCTACCCGATCTTTGCGTGTGTATTCGCTCAGGGGGCGTTGCAGGGAGTCGCCAAACTGGATGTTGGGGGTGATGATGTCGTGCAGGATCAGGTTAGTGTTGGCCAGCATGTAGGGCAGCGGCTTGTATTCCCAGCCGCGTACATTGTGGGCAATGGCTTCGCGCTCTGCCACGGTGCTGGCACTGGCCTTCAGGTGCTCAATCACCGCCGACAGGAAGCCGCCAGTGCCGCAAGCTGGGTCGAGCACGGTTTCGCCGTGTTCGGGATTTACCATTTCGGTCATGAGCTGGGTGACGGCACGGGGGGTGTAAAACTCGCCCAGGGTGCCAGCGCTTTGCAGTTCGCTCAGGAATGTTTCATAGATCTGGCCGAACAGGTGCAGGTCTTTGCTGTTGTTGAAATCGATTTCGTTCAGCTTGTTAATCACCTGGCGCAGGTGAATGCCGGATTTCATGTAGTTGTAGTTGTTGGCAAACACTTCATGCACCAGCACGGCGCGGCGCTTGGCAGTGGACAGATCAATCTCGGAGAGCGTGGGGAACAGTTTGCGATCGACAAACTGCAACAGCTCGTCGCCGGTCATGCCTTCGTCATCCCCGGCCCACTCGTCCCAGTGCAGTTCAGTGGGGATGGGCGAGGTGTAGTTGTCGTCCATCAACTCCAGCTCTTTGTCCTTATCGCTGAAGATTTTGAGAAAAAGCATCCAGCCCAGTTGCAGGATGCGCAGCTCGTCGCTGCCGGTGCCGGTGTCTTGGCGCATGATATTGCGGGCAGATTTTACGATGCCTGATATGTTTGCCATGTTTAGTTATTGCTCCAATGTGATTTTTCGTAGGCGCTTTGTTCTTCTCGACCTAATGGCTGGGATGAGCAGCCACTGCGCACGAAAAAGTCTTCTCTGCCTTCATGTTGCGTAAATACTGGCTTGCCACTCTTGGAGACTTTGATACGGCAAATCTGGGTGTCTTCAACGATTGGGAAGCTTATTTTGATATGAGAGATTAAGCCTGCACCGATGTATTTTTTGATAACTTCTACCAAATGCAATTCAAAGCCATCAACATTGGGCTTTGATAGCGTCGAAATATCATCGACCAGCCCCAACATGTTCTGGTTATCGTCTACGCCGATAAACAGATTGCCGCCTGCACTATTCATAAAAGCAGCGATAGTTTTGGCAATCACGTATTCCAGTTTTTTATTTACTTCTTTGCTGCGCAAGTCATAACGTAATGTTGACTTGAATTCGACGGTATCGCTTTCACCGGCCAGTATCAGCTCCTGCACTTCTTCATTGGCGGGTTCTTTATGACTGAGGTCGATACGTGATTTTAGCTCTGTGTAGATAAGTTTGGCGCGTGCGTGTAAAAAAGTATCGTAGTCATTGCTTTCGATACCGAAACCATCCATATCGATAAAGTGGGTTTGCAGTGCTTTGTTGATCTGGCTGTTTTCATCATGGAAGTCTGCAATGTACTGAGATGGTGCTTTGGCACCGATCTTGCGCTTGTTCAGGTGGTCGCTAACAAAGGTGATGTTGACTAGGCTGTTACTGTTAAGCACTGTTTTATTTTTCAGATAGGCTTTAGGAAAGAAATGGTGATAATTTTTGCTGCTTGCCACTTTTAGCCAGGAATTATCGAGGATGACCTTGCCGTTATCCTGAAAATCTTTTGGTTCCTGATAGGCCAGCAGACATAAAACTGCCTTGCAGTAACTGTTGCCGGCGCTGAAGTTGGTATCTATCAATTCCTGTGGTGAATCGAGATAAACCTTGATGTCACTGTAATCGGGCCGCTGGCCGGCGAGAATCTGGTCGATGCGCTTGATGTCCTGTGCCAGCTTTGATTCCGTTGAGCTGGAGTAGCGGGACGATAAGGAAATACGCCAAAAGAACTCCTCAAGGTACTTGCGCTGGTCGCTACTTGGCTTGCCCTTATTGACGTGAAAGAAATAGGCAAAAGGCACCAAAAGTGAGTCATAAGGGAGCAACTGGGAAACCGGGATGCGATAGGTTGTGCGGAAATAATCGACACTATCTTTTAACGCAGAAATTACGCCCTCCCAACTCTCAATAATGTTTTGCTTATCCAGAGCGAGAATGGTTTTACGTTTGCATTCCTTGGTGCGACTTAACAGCAACGCTAAAAGACTAAGAACGACACTGCTTGATACGCCTTCATACTTGATCTCTTTAAGTTCTTTGATGAAGTTTTCCCATTTCACCTGCATGTCGAACTGTTGTGGCTCGTCGTAAGTCTTGGCGGACATGATCTCAAATAGGGTCAGGGTTTGGCCGCCGGTATTGATGCGAGTGAAAACTTCGATTGCCGAATCGATATCTTCCTTTCTAAGAATGACGGTTGAAAAGTCGTACGTATCAAACGCTCTAGAATAAGAATGAATCTTTTTGAAGTCTGCATCGGAAAAGCGCTCCTTGATATCAGTCATTCTATCCATGAAATTTAATACGTCTGATAAAGAAATATAGTTATCACCAGACGGTTCCTCGGTGATAACTTGCTCGTCGTTGTCATTGATATCGGCATCCAGGTTCACAACGATGTTGCCGTAGTCAGTAATCTTCTTCTCACCCACTTTCTGGATGTGTGCACCCAGATAGGCAGCAAACAGTGAGGTGATGCGCTGTTGGCCATCAAGGACATACTGCACTTTGACGCCGTCTGGGGTTTCTGGAATATTCAGGTTCCCGACATTCTTGATGTCGTTAATACGCTCATCGGTCTGCCACAGAATAAAAGTGCCGATTGGGTAACCTTTTAAAATGCTGTCTAACAGCTTGGCTGTTTTATCTATGGTCCAGACAAAATCCCTCTGAAACTTAGGGATCTTGATAATGCCTTTTTGAATTTCATTAATCAGGTCTGAATATTTTTTGGAGTCAGGTTTTGGTTGCTCAAAGCTCATATTATTTCTTCTCACGCCGCCTGATAGAGGACTTGTTCCAATTGGGTTAAGGCTTGCAAGTATTGTGGCTTGCCGCCAAAAAACTTGATGATTTCTGTCGGAGTGCCAATCTGGTCAAAGGGATTGACCTTGAGTACCTTGATGTCTTCGATGTTCTCTATGCCTTCGTCGGCGTATTTGTCCAGCAGGGCTTCGAGTACTTTTCTCGCCTGCTCACTATACTGGGTGAAAACATCTCTCTTTCTGACCTGCTTGGCACGCTCTGCACGAGTAAGTGGCGGCTGGTCGAAGGCTGTGTGGCAGATCATGTCGAAGATGTCCATTTCCTTGCCGATGGCGTCCTTTAAGTTTTCCAGCACGATGCCTTGCTCGGTGAGTTCCTCGATGATGACCTGTTTTTTGTCAGCGCTGTGCCATTTATTCAAAAAGTCATCCAACGTTTGGTATTGCTCGCGCACTTTCTGGCGGGTGTAGTCCTTCAGGCTGCCGGTGATCAGCTTGCCGTTGCCGTCCATGTACTGGATACGCTCGTTGAGAATGGCGACATTGACGCCGTTGA
>CATLZI010000067.1 GCA_950063125.1 uncultured Porticoccus sp.
GAATGGCCCGAACTCACAGGTCTGAAAACAGCCGGGTTGAAAAAAGTGTATCGCTACCGCGATGCCCAGACCGATGACGCCAAACTCACCAGCGCGGTAATTCAGTCCGCCGCATCGCTCGGGGCCGAGGTTGACAGCCCGGCAGAAGTCATCGCTGCGGAAAGCACGCCGGAGGGTTACCGGGTCCTGATGAAAGCGGCGTCGGGGGAAAGAACCGTCCACTGTCGTTTTCTGGTGAATGCCGCTGGCCCATGGGCCAACCAGATCGCCCGGCGGATAACTCCAGCACCCGGTCATCTCGACGTGGATCTTGTGCAGGGAACGCACCTGTTGCTGGACAGGAAAATCAGCGATCGCTGTTTTTATCTGGAATCCCCCAGCGATGGTCGCGCCGTGTTTGTATTGCCCTGGTATAACACCACCCTGCTCGGCACTACCGAAACCGGCTTTGACGGCGACCCGGATCAAGTGCTGCCCACAGCGGCAGAGAGAGACTACCTGTTAGGTATTTTGAAGCATTATTTCCCCGACTATGATGGCCGAGTTTGCGGCGAAATGGCGGGGCTCCGGGTGCTGCCAAAAGCCGCTGAAGGATTTCACCATCGCAGCCGCGAAGTGGAGTTTGTCGAAAACGCGCACTATCTGGCGATCTATGGCGGAAAACTCACCGGCTACCGCGCCACCGCCGAAAAAGTCCTGGAACGGATTGAGAAAAAACTGGGGCCGGCCAGTGCCGGGCGACGCGGTGACACCCGCCGGTTACCCCTGCCACCCGCTAAAGAGCAATCCTGACTCCAGGCCCTGTCAGACAGACCTTGCCGTCGCGTCCGCCATGGCTTTAAGCCAGTCAGTGTAACGCTGCTTGATAGCCCCATCAGGCTGCGGCTTAAACTGCTCAAATGCCGACGGCCAATCTCCCGGCTGACCTGCCAGCAAAAAAGCCGCGCCTCTCGCGGTGCTTTCCGTTTCACCACTGCGCAACACGATCAACCCGGACAGGTCTGCCAGCCGCTGACAGAAGCCGTCGATCATCGACAGACCGCCGCCGACCACTATCTCCACGACAGGATCGCGATCCTCGCGAAGGCGGGTCAGGTTCACCATCAGTAAAAACACCACGCTCTCCAGGACGGCGACTAACTTGCCCGCCGCCGAACCTTCTCCGATAAACCGGCTCCGAAAATCACTCTGCCACCAGGGGGCACCCAACCCACCTACCCCATTCAGAAATAGCGGGATGTTCTGTTCACTATCACACCAATCCGCCAGATAGCTTTGATAGTGCTCAATGCCCAATTCGGCGCTGATGCTGTCGAGGGCACTGGCCGCACCATTCACCGTGCCTTCGGCAACAAACAGACGTTGCCGGGCAGACTGATAGACGAGGGTTTTCAGTAGGCCCGCCGGTGCCGGATCATCGGCCGGCCAGGGCCTGGCGATAAATGCCCCGGTACCCGCATTGATATAAAGACGATCGGGTTGCAGCGGGCCAACACCAAAAAACGCGGCATTCTGATCGCCATTTATCAGCGCCAATGGCACTGCTTTGTCACCCAGATCAAGGTACCCGAAATCCGACTGACTGAAACAAACCGGAGGTAGCACCCTGCGGGGAATAGCAAACTGGCGCAACAGGGTTTCATCCCAGTCACCATGATGAATATTCCACAACAGGGTGCGCTGGGCATTACCGGGGTCTACTGCCACCGAGTGCTCCCGGGTAATGGCAGACAGCAGATAACTTGCCAGTGGCCCGCAAAGCAACTGATCAGCATCCATCGCCTCGCTTACTGCAGGAATATGGTCCATACACCAGCGCAATTTGCTGGCCCCATAGTGGGCATTGGGGCGCAGCCCCGTGAGATCGGCTATGGCTGCCGGGTCGAGCTTGATATCGACCAGATACGCGGCAGCGCGGGTATCCTGCCAGCTGATGACCGGGGATAGCGGCTCACCGGTTTGCCGATGCCAGCACACCAGACTGGAGCGCTGAGTGACCAACGCAGCGGACTGTAACCGTTGCAGGTTCGGCCCCAGCTTGGCGGCAACGTCAACCAGCAATTCGCGAATGGAATTCACCACGTCCGCTGGCACCTGCTCCACCCGGTTTCCCGCAATAAACCGTGTCGCCACAGCGCGCCGAAGCAACAGCGTAGTCGTGCCATTGGCATCAAACACCAACGCCCGGCTGCTTTGACCACCCTGGTCAATGACTAAATAAAGCGAATCATTCATAAGTGCATTACAGAACAGCGGGGCAAGTTACTCAACAGCTTACTCAAGAATCTCTGGCTACCCCCTCTTTTTTGAAATCCCCTTAAAGGGGTCGGTGACAACTGAGAACTATTCCCAGTTGTCACCGACCCCTTTATTGGGACCCCTTTATTGCTTATTGGACTCCATCATTGGAAATCGCCAGCGGCACCGGTTGCTGGCGATAAAACTGGCACAACAGCCGATAGACCTCGGGCATCGCTGCCTTCATGGTTTCCGGCGTCTCGAAAAATGCTTCACTGCACACCGCAAAGAATTCCGCCGGACTGGTCAGCGCATAGTCATCAAGGGGCAGTGATCGGTGGTGTTGCCGGTCATTTTGCAATCGATCCCACGCCGCCGTAAAAATATCGTGCCACTCGCCGGGGCGCATGTCGGGATGCATCGGCGGTGCACCATTGGCACCGTCGCGCAGCATATCGAGTTTGTGCGCCAACTCGTGGATCACCACGTTAGCGGCCTTGCCATGACGCGTATCCGCACCGCTGTCACAGATCGATTGCCACGATAAAATCACCGGACCACGATACCAGGCTTCGCCGCTCAGGCCGGGGCCTCTGTCGTGAACCACGCCATCCTCAGTGCGATGGGGGCGGTTCGGCACAAAATCATCTTCGTAGAGAATCACCGTCTGCCAGCGGTCATACCAGTCCAGGCCGAGATGCAGAATGGGCACACAGGCCATTGTCGCGAGTTTCAGGCACATGGCATCAGTGAACTGGAACTCACCGCCGGGAACGAACGTTTTACGCGCGAGTAACCGAAAGGTCATATCGCGCAGGGCATCGCGCTCGGACCCCTGATAACGATGCATCACCGGCCAGTCGGCAATAGCGGCCTCCCATTGCGCGGCGGTAAAACCCATCTTTTTAACGCGCCGACCTTCGAGCCAGTTGCACAATCGCTTAAACAGATAACGCACCATACCTAACTAACTGCAGCTAACGTCTTGAACGGTTCAGGAACGACAGGATTGGAACGTCTGAGAAACACGATTTTTCATGCAGACGCTCACTGCGAACAGCTTACGGAAAATTCTGCTTTCTGGCACCGCCAGTTTTCGAAAGAACGACACAGGAGTCTATGGAGCGGCCAATGACCAATCCACACACAAAATATCGTCAGGGAATCAGTGAAGCCGATAAAGAAAGGAACTCAAACCACATGAAACGAATTTCTTTACCACAATAAAACAGGTGGTAAATGCCATGTAAGCTGAACCTGTTAAAAAGATATCACACATAAAAATGTGGGCCAGGCCTCCATGAATCAGAGAAGCCTGGCCCACAAATATTTATAATCAGAGGAGCCTGTCACTCAAGTCACTTATTCATTAAATCCGAACAGCAACCGAGTCCTGCCCCATTTGACTTTATCCTGCTATCAATGGGGCTACTGGCAATCAGGCCAGAGCACGTCTCCGACGTTGCAGACCCAGGCCAGCCAGGCCCAGACCAACCAGCAACAGAGTACCGGGGACTGGAATCTGACCTGTAGTCCGGGATGCTGTATAGGCCAGATCGTCCGATGCAATCTCTGACCCGGAAATGGTGATTGACCCGATAGCAACCGTGGACAGCACGCTCACAAACTCCATAGTGCCGTCACCCGGGCCAAAGCCGGTAGCCCTGGAAACGATATCCAGCGATTCCGCGCCAAGACCAAAAAACTCGATAAACTCCGAACCGGCACCGGCAGCACTGAACCAGCCGCTGAATCCGAAAATACCGCCCAGTCCAGAAAAATCCAGGGTATAGCTACCGAACCCATACCCTACACCAAAGCGTGTACCGGAATTCGGGACAATCGCACTTGAAGACCTGAAGTCAAACCAGTTACCCGCATCAACCGACCGATGATTTACTGACCCATCAACAACACTCACGTCTCCGCCAAACAACGTGGTTAAAATTGTTCGATTGCCAGGGGTGCCTTCGTAGTCTTCAACGGCATCGGGAGTGAACAGCCCGCTGGTAATGGGACTCGCATGAACACTGAAGGCGCTAACCGACATGACCATTCCCAAGCCCAATCCGAACAGAATTTTTTTGTATTGACCACGCATTATTTAGTACCCCTTCTTTTCGATATATTAATTGTTTGACGATAAATCAACCGTCACTTTACTATATTCAAGTTTAAGACATAAGCAAAATCCAGGCCAAAAAAATAAATCTAACTATAAATCAAATGGTTAATGGAAATCCTTTGATACTGAAATCCCAGTAATGTAAAGGAATCTGACGACCTCAACTCTATGATCCTTTTACCATCTTTAGATTTAGAACAAAGCCGAAGGCTGGAACTCAAATACCGCATTGAATGAAAACTCCCCGTTTAAAACAGCGTTGAAAGTCATCGGCAATATTTATCTTTACCCTGCCACAAACTCATGCCAATCCTGAATACATTAACAACATCAGCACCCTGTCCGGCATTAGCCCATCTTTTGACCTGAGGGTTTACTGCACTGAGCTCCATGCCGCCTTTGGGTGTTTGGCACCATTGTGCATGGTAGATTTCAGACCTTTTTAGATGCGTTTCGGTACGGGTCGGGGCACCAAAAATATTAATCATAAGCGGTAAAAAATCAGATTTCATAAAGCTGAAATCTCGTGTATCGCCGCTTTTCAATGAAGCGCTGATATTACAAATAAAAGGGGGATTTATCCCGGCCGACTGTTGATGAGAAAGCCACATTTTGAATCCTTGACCGGGAATTTCTACTTCGAACCCCCAATCGTCGATGGTTTTTGTGTGGGGGGGCTGCTCCGTGAAGGTTTATATAAGGTATCCCCACCACCTCGTCAAACCGTACCCCATTAACTTCAGGGCTGCGTTTTATTAAAAGCTGACGTCACTGATATTAATCCAGGCCTGACCGATAATCACAAGGGCGACGATAATAAACCAGCTACCGTAAACAAGGTTATTACGGCCAATTCTGCCTTGCCGATGCAGCCTGAACCCGTACAGAATCATCGCCGAAAATATCACCTGAATTCCAAGAATTCCGAGCGCCGAAGCTAACGAGCCAATGTCCGGTTTAAACCCCAGGGCAACTGCCAGAAACCCAACGACACCAAATGTGAACAGCAACCAACTAAAAATTCGCAGAAACTTGAGCATATGCCCCCTAAATATCCCAGTCGCGTTACAGGCAGGAAATAACCTGTTGATGACCAACCTTATGAGCGTTTGCCACTTGACAGTCAAACTGCTTGATCAGCGCAAGTAGCCAAAGCAAGCAGCCAAAAGAGTCATAATGGTTCAAACATACCTCAATTATGTTAAGTGATGAAAACAGATAACAAAAAATGGTTAATAAATAATTGTGATGCCACTTTCCATTTGAATTCTCACCGCCTCCTTTAATTAATTCTCAGTTGTTAGCAATTCTTTCATGTAAAAATTGGCACCACGTACTTTCCCGGCTGTACTGTCAAAATAATTTACAGTCAGTCACCACCAACATCCCTGAATATCCACTAAGCTATTGTAATTAAATCAAATAAAAAATATGGCACACTTTATGCTTGACACAAGCCACAAGACTTGTGGCAACTTCTGGCAGTGTTTGGACACTACAGCGAAGACCACCTAACTGGCAGTAAAATTTGGAGAACAACATGATTACAAACAAATTCCTGGGGAAGTGCGCAGCCATATGTGCACTGGTATTCAGCAGCTCCCTGTTCGCAGCACCCATTTATGTCGGCAGTTGGGATACCTACAATGCCGATGGCCCGAGCTGGAGTGACTTCACAACGCCAACCTACACCGGTCAGGAAGTTGCCGCACTGCTGTTTGGCGGTAGTTTCAGCAATTACGCGATTTCGACTGTGAGCTCCGATCCCCTGGCTATCAACAACATGGTCTGGCTTGATCAGATCTATATCGGGGTCGACCTGTTCGGCGAAAGCTACCGGGTAGATTCCAACAACAACGGCATCTACGACATTAGTGGTGACACCAGTGCCTGGGTAAGAGACAACGGTCAGGGCGGCGGATACATCAATTATGCCTTTATGATTGAGCAAACTCCCGGCGGCACTGTGCCCGCACCCGGCACCTTGCTCCTGCTGGGCATTGGCCTGGCGGCCTTGAGCCTGAGAGCCCGCTTCACCGCACGCTGAACAGGAACCACTCGGGTTTCGCCCAGGGATAAACCTGGGCAGTACAGCTTGCTTCACCTTGAAGTCCGCCCCGCATCGCGGGGCTTTTTTATTTTGTTGAAAGGTCTTAATGGGATGAATATCCAGACTTTCTGACGCTCTGTTTGACTTGAATTCCTTCTTCTAACAAAGCCCAACCGCTCTAACTTTGAAATCTTTCGAACATTCCCGTGCCTTTCCCGGCTGTGTGTATGGCATGCCACCACCTCTTGAAGTCATGGCGAGTTTAGTGCTGTGTATTGGTTATGTTTCGTCATCGCCGAGCTCTGACATTCGCAATAATTGACTGCTGCGTTGTACTGTCAAAATATCAATTCGATCTCTGACACTGCAGATAATCCGATATGCCCCAACAAATACTACTTCCCTAATGCGACGCGCGCCCACCCCAGGAACAATGCGTCCACTTTCAGGGAAGTCGGCTAGCCGCCCCACTACGTCAAATATGCCGTCAACCCACTCAACCGCAGCACTGGGTTTATCTTCATGTACTTCTGTATTGTGGAGCAGGCAAGCTGGGTCGCAGTGAGTGGTTTATCGGCGCAACGCGCCGATAAACCGGTACGATGGCATGGGCTCTACACTAATCAAAATGGATGCCGGGCCCTTTGTTAAACCGTACTCAACAGGTTGAGAAAACCATGTTTTGAAGTTTAACCAGGACCCGGGGTTATTGCGCGAGGGTAGAACCCCCTGCGTCGGCGGCTACTTCAAAAGACGAGCTCTGCTGGCCCAGATCCCGGCGAGCCCAAGGAGGAAAAGGGGCAGTATCGCGGGTGTTGGCACTGGGGTCGCAAACCGGCTTGCGAGCTCTTCGGTGGAGAAAGGGCCATCAGAGGAAAAGGTCCATGTGGCGAAGTTTATGAATTGCCCTGAGAGCACCTCGTTGTTCAGGATTGCAAGGGAGAGACTGATCAGATCGTCGGTGATCTTGAATGAGAGAATGTCGGACAGCAGGTAGTCGTTCAAAAAAACGCTGTTGTTGCCTTCGCCGCCGTCGAAGATGCCGTTAATCAGCAGGCCCGAGGTCAGCCCCTCTACAGTTAGCAGGTCGTCGCCCGCACCAAAGATCACATCGCCGAAGATCTTGCTGTCGCCCGATACCAGCAGACTGCTATCGCCCTGTTCGGGGGCAAACTGGATGGCGGTGCCGGATCGGCCACGCAGGGTGCCGCTGTTCTCGATGGTGATCTCGGAGGTGCTGGCCTCATCCGTGCCGATGGCGCGGACGCCTTCGATATAGCCTTCGTTAATGATGGTCAGTGGGCCTGCAACACGGTCCTCACCCTGCGTGGGCTCGAACAAGGCATCCACGTCGATGCCGCTGCCGCCATCCATTGAGTCACTCGCAGATCCGGTGGAGACAATCACTCCGGTGGCATGGTTGTGCACCCGCCCCTCGTCAATGTCGATCCCGTCATCGGTGCCGAGAATCACGCCGTGGTTATCCGCCGTTCCGCTGGCGAACTGCACACCATCTTCGTCGTCGGTCGCAATCGAGCCATCTATAGACCAGCTGCGATTAGTCGCATCCCACTCCAGCCCGCGGATGGCAATGGTGCCGCGGTTCTCAATGGTGAAGTCCTCTCGCGCTTCGACCACTTCCTCGCCGCCCCGTAGCGTGCCGTGGTTAATCACGGTGCCGCCCGGGCCGCGGCTCTGGATGGCGCGGCCCTCGGTGCTTTCGATCAGGCCGTAATTGGTGATGTTAGCGTTTTCCAGTTCATCGCCATTGTCCAATCGCACGGCCTGACGGCGCGCGAAGATTTCACCACTTTCCCGGTTGATCAGGGTGAAATTGTCAGCATCGTCCTGAAGGCGGATACCCCGGTCTCCGCCACGGATAGTGCCGGAATTGTCAACCGTCAGGTTCGCGCCCGTGCCCCGGAACGCGTCATCGTCGCCGCTCTCAATCAGGCCCTGATTGTCGACTGACTGATCCGACCCGCCCAATTGCACCGGACGTCCTTCCGTACGGACGATCTGTGCATCACTTTCGACGGTCACTGACAGGTTGTTTCGGTCGTCGTCAATATTGCCACTGTCTGCCGCGGTGCAGGTCAGCGTCGGGGAATCGACAGTGCCGCCTTCAATACATTGTTCCGCCATTGCTGGCACGCTGGACCAGGCCAGTGCTGCAGCGAGCACCAATTTATGGGTATTTTTCACGTATGCCTCCAAGTCTGATCATTAACATCAGGACTGATGCTAGAGGTCTATCGTGACAACCCGATGAATCTTGTATGACAGGGATATGGGCCACGGCGTTTCAGAAACAGGGCACAACGCGATGGCTGCGAGGGAAAATCCACCCACGGCCAATACTCAATGGCCAGAACCTTGTAAGACTAGAAATTAAAGGAGTCGTGGCAGCTCATACAGCCTGTGGTGTGAGTTAAGTGGGACAAACATAGGGACAGTAGATATGGTTAAAAAATAATCGTTACGACCCTTTTTTGTTTCTTTTTTCAAAAAGTCTAATCTGACCCCACTTATTTGACCCCACTTATTTCTGGCCCCATAGTGGGCATTGGGGCGCAGACCCGTGAGGTCAGCTATGGCTGCCGGGTCGAGCTTGATCTCGGCCAGATACGTGGCAGCGCGGGTATCCTGCCAGCTGATGACCGGTGACAGCGGCTCACCGGTTTGCCGATGCCAGCACACCAGACTGGAGCGTTGGGTGACCAACGCAGCGGACTGCAACCGTTGCAGGTTCGGCCCCAGCTTGGCAGCAACGTCAACCAGCAGCTCGCGAA
>CATLZI010000068.1 GCA_950063125.1 uncultured Porticoccus sp.
TGTTGATGGCCATGGAGTTGGTGGCACATCTGACGTTTAATTTTCCGGAGCTGATGATCAGCCTGTTGGGTGTAGTGCTCTTGCTTGGTAAATACACGGGTTACCGTCTGTCGGAGTTGTATCGTTTCCGCTATCTGAGAAAGGACTGGCCGTGAAATTCATTTCTCCGGGGGAATTGCGTCGGCTGGGTGTTCTGGGCATGAACAGCCGCAACGTGAATTATATCGGTGCCGCCAATGAGCGCCACCGGTTTCCGTTGGTGGATGACAAGCTGAAAACCAAACGCCTGGCCCAGGATCACGGCATGCGTGTGCCGAAACTATTTGGTGTCCTCTCCATCCAGCACGAAATACAGGATCTGGAAAAGATGCTTGAGGGTCTCGAGCGCTTTGTAATCAAGCCTGCTCAGGGTAGTGGCGGGAAGGGGATATTGGTGATTTGTGAGCGCCGAGCTCAGGAGTTCGTCAAGTCCTCCGGTACAGTGATTAGTCTGCGCGATGTGAAGCGTCATACCTCCAATATTCTCAGCGGTCTCTACAGCCTTGGCGGTCGAACAGATGTGGCAATGATTGAAGACATGATTGTCTTTGATCCCCTGCTCAGTGATTTCAGCTACGAGGGGGTTCCGGATATCAGGGTGATCGTGTATCGGGGATTTCCGGTGATGGCGATGATGCGCTGTGCAACCCATGCCTCGGACGGCAAGGCAAATCTGCATCAGGGTGCCGTGGGTGTTGGGCTGGACATCGAAACCGGTTTTAGTGTCTGTGCGGTTCAGAACAACGTTCGAGTCGACACGCACCCCGATACCGGCATTGGCTTTAAGAACCTGAAGTTGCCCCATTGGCAGGAGATTCTCAATCTGGCCTGTGGTTGTTACGAGATGACCGGGTTGGGTTATTTCGGTGCAGATATCGTCCTCGACAAGTACCGGGGACCGATGATTCTCGAGCTCAACGCCAGACCGGGTCTGGCCATACAGATTGCCAATCAGGCCGGGTTGGCAAAACGCTTGCAAGCCATAGATCGGCTTGAGACTGTTGATCGGTCCATCGCTGAGCGGACGGAACTGGCGAGAACAATGTTTGCTCAGAAACCGGATCATATATAACTTTTCCAGTCTTTGAACTTTAACCCCAAACAACATTCACCCCGGGGGTTTATGCGTTATAATGGCGCGCAGAATCTGGTGGTTAATTACGAAAAAATGGAGACGAAAATGAACCAATTGAAAAAGCTGAGTGTGTTTGGCGCTGCTTTGCTGCTGGTCGCCGGTATGGTCGGTTGCGGTTCTGAAGAGCAGGAAGTGCAGCTGACTGCCCAGCAAGAGAAGGACATGTCCGAGCGTCTCGCACCTGCCGGTGAAGTGGTTTTGGCGGGTAACGTACCTGAACCGACTCAAGTTGCCTCAGCTGGGCCTCGCTCCGGAGAAGAAATTTACAACAGCAAATGCGTTGCCTGTCACTCCAGTGGAGCGGGTGGTGCGCCAAAAACCGGTGTAGCTGGTGACTGGTCACCTCGTATTGACCAGGGTATGGATGTGCTCTATGCCAATGCCATCAACGGGATTCGCGGCATGCCGGCAAAAGGTCTGTGTATGGATTGTTCCGATGACGAGGTAAAAGCGTCTGTGGACTATATCCTGGAAAAGAGCAAATAACCGGCTTTTAAATAGCAAAAAACCGCGCTATAGGCGCGGTTTTTTATGGCTGTCAGCTTTGAGCCTGAGTGCTGGTATCTAAAAGATACCTGTATTGATTCATTTCCATCACCGAATGTCGAGTGCCATGCATCATTGTAGGGGGTTGATTCTGGCGGGAGGGCTGTCGAGCCGAATGGGTTCGGACAAGGCCGCTTTGCGACGCAATCACCAGACGATGGAAGATTTTAACAGGGAGTTGCTCGCTGCGCTCGGGCTTGATGTGGTCGTGGCGGGTGGTGCTTCAGGCATCCGCGACCTGATTCCCGGGGCCGGTCCCCTGGCAGCTATCTATTCTGTCCTGCAATCCGTACAGCCTTCTGCGCTTCTGGTGCTTCCTGTGGATATGCCTCTGCTGACAACGTCAGTACTGAGAGTGTTGTTGGAGGAGGGGGAAGAAGCCGGTGTACCTGTATGTTATGACGATTGTTATCTGCCTCTGTACCTGCCGGTTACACAAGCCCTGCGGGACTACCTCGATAAAGTTTTTACGGAGGGCTGCGATCAACCGCGCTCATTGAAACGGATGCTTGCCGCCATGAATGGTCGACAATTGCCCATCACGGATACCAATGCGCTGCTTAATGCCAATACACCCGAGGAGTGGCAGCGAGTGATGCAGATGCTGGGTGACGTCCATTGAGGGCTCAGCAGGCATGTCAATCGGACCGTCGTGGTAGGCCAGCCGATAGCTAACGTTTGCCAAGCGGCCGAACTCTGCGCGGACTAAAATATAACCGATGCCCCGATAAGGTAAGGAGCTACCAGCCGGGTGCACGTATTCCAGGCTTGACCTGATGCGCTGATCGGGTACGCTCGAGACTACACCCTTTTTGGCTGTGCTTATGCCGCCCATGCTTGACAGCAAATCAACCGTATTGACCGACCGCTTTGGCCGGGTCGTCAACTATCTGCGCCTGTCGGTGACAGATCGCTGTGATTTTCGCTGTGTCTACTGCATGGCGGAGGACATGGTGTTCGTGCCGCGTCAGCAGTTGCTGACTCTGGAAGAACTGGCATTTGTTGGTCAGGCGTTTGTCGAGTTGGGTGTGAGTCGTATCCGCCTCACCGGTGGAGAACCGCTGGTGCGGCGCAATCTGATGTCGCTGGTACACAGCCTGGGTAAATTGGCGGGGCTGAACGAATTGCTGCTGACCACTAACGGTGCAAGGCTTGAGTCGGTTGTGGGGGAATTAGTTGATGCCGGTGTCAAACGCATCAATGTCAGCCTCGACTCCCTGCAACCGCTGCGCTTTGCGGCGATTACCCGCACGGGTGAATTGCACCGGGTGCTAAGAGGCATTGCGGCCGCCCAGCGGGCCGGCATCGAGCGGGTCAAGATCAATGCGGTAATCATGCGTGGCCAGAACGAGGACGAAATTATAGCGTTGCTGAAATTTGTCCTGGAACAGGGCTTGGATATCAGCTTTATCGAGGAGATGCCCCTGGGGGTGACAAGCCGCTCTGATCGTCAGAGCGAACTCGTCAGCAGCCAGGAAATTCGGGCCAGGATCAGTAGCTTTTACCCTTTAATGGCCAGTGCGGAAACATCACCCGGACCGTCCCGATACTACCGAATCCCCGGTAGCAACAGCCGGATCGGCTTTATTTCCCCCAACACGCACAATTTTTGTGAAAGTTGTAATCGTGTGCGGGTGACTTGTGAAGGGCAGTTGTTGTTGTGCCTCGGCAACGAGCACTCAGTGGACCTGCGGGCGGTGATTCGCACTCACCCCGGCGATATGGATATCCTCAAAAAAACCATTGTTGAGGCCATGGTCATCAAGCCGGAGCGACACCATTTTTACGATCCGGATCGGCCACAGGTAGTGCGCTTCATGAATGCTACCGGTGGCTGAGAATTTTGGCGTGCCGCAATAATCACCGACAGTTGACAACGGAACCGATTGGTCCATAATTCGTCTATGAATCTGGGCAGACCAAGAGAATTTGATATTGATCGCACACTGGAATCCGCGACCCGGCAATTCTGGGCGGTGGGTTATGAGGCGACCTCTCTCCAGGACTTGCTGCGTGTCATGCGCTTATCCAAAAGCAGTCTCTACCAAACCTTTGGCAACAAACAGCAGCTGTTTATTCAATGCCTGGACCATTACCGGCAAAGCATGGTTGTTCAATTGGAGGAAAAACTGGCTGCGAATAATTCCGCCAAGGGATTTCTCCGGGAATTTCTTGAAGACATTGTTGCAGAAGCTCAACAGAAAACCGGTCGCAAGGGCTGCCTGCTGGTTAATACCGCCAATGAGCTTTGTCAGCGGATTCCCGAGGTGCAGCTGGCTGTAGCAGAGGGTGCCGGTGCAGTATTGAAAGTTTTTCGCCGCGCGATGGAACTTGCTGTGGAACAGGGAGACATTGCTTCGTCTGCGCCCATTGAGAGCCTGGTGAATTTCTATTTTTCCGGGGCAAGTGGTCTGCGGACCATGGTCAAAGCCGGTGTCGACAAACATGACCTGGAACCCGTGGTGGCATTGATCATGGATACCATCAAATAATTTTTTGCCGATTAAAGGACCAATAGGTCCTGAATAGCTTTCGTAAAAAAGCCCTGTGAAAAGCATCGGTGGCTCACATGGTTTGGTATCAAAATCATTTCGCGAGGGGTGCTATCAATAGCTGTATTTTTGAGTAACTGGCAAATAAACGTAAAAATTTTTGCCCTATTTTGAACCGTAAAGTCCATATCAGGAGTAAATACCATGAAATCTGAATACAAAATGTCACAACCGGCATTGGAGCTGAATTCAGCGCCAGAGGAAATAAAAAATATTTTAACCGAACAAAAAAATAACTTTGGTTTTCTTCCCAACATGTACGCCACGATGGCCAATGCGCCTTCCATGCTGAAGATGTACCTGAATGGTTATCAGTTATTCCGTCAGGAAGCCACCTTTTCGCCAATAGAGCAGGAAGTGGTTTTTCTGACGATCAGCCGGGAAAACGGTTGCGACTACTGCATGGGTGCACACAGCATGATTGCGGACAAAATGTCGGGGGTTCCCGCTGACGTGACGGAGTCCATACGCAACAATGCACCAATTGATGACCCGAAATTGCAGGTATTGCACGACTTTGTGCTTACCATGTTGAACAAGCGCGGTGCCCCATCCCAGGCTGAAGTAGAAGGTTTCCTAGCCGCCGGTTATACCGAACAGCAAGTGCTGGAATTGATTGTGGCGATAGCGGTAAAAACGCTGAGCAACTACAGCAATCACCTGTTTCATACTGAGCTGGATGAGGTCTTTGCCGACTATCGTTGGGTAGGATAAGCCTGTGTAGCTGGCAGAGGAGACACTCTCCTCTGCCTTGCCCACCTGTACTCGAAGGGTCAATGAAAACTAAGAGTCTTGGTGGTCGTCCAGATCTTCCAATGTATATCTTAGCCAGGCCAGTAGACCACCATCCAGACTGGCCCCGTTGAAGCCCAGTTCTTCCAAGAGCGCCAGCGCCTTGCCACTGCGAACGCCACTCTGGCAGTAGCAGAGCACAGTTTCTACACCCTCCAGTTCCGCCAGCCGTTGCGGCAGTTCATCGAGCGGAATGTGTTGCCCTCCGATATGGAATGCCTGACGCTCGGTCGGGCTGCGCACATCCAGTAACACACAATCCCCCTGGCGATAGAGCTCCCGGAAGGCCTCAGGACTCAACCGGGTGTCCTCTCTTGTGTCGATATCTCTTATGTCGAGAGTGCACTGGGGCGGAGCTTCCTGTGGCAAGTCGAGAGCGCCAGCCAGATTGGCGCAGGCGACGCAGTTGTCGCTACGTGTCAATTGTATGGAGCGGAATTCCAGGTTGAGGGCGTCCACCAGCAACAGGTGATTTAGCAGCGGTGTCGGCAGCCCCAGCAGGTATTTGATCGCCTCGTTAGCCTGTAATACCCCGAGCAGCCCCGGCAGTACGCCGATTACCCCGGCGCTGTTGCAGTCCTCCACGTTGGTGGGGGCCTCCGGGAACAGGCAGCGGAAGCAGGCTCCGCCCGGGGTAAACAGGGCGCACTGGCCAAAGAATTTCTGGATGCTGGCAAACACCCAGGGCTTACCGATGGCACAGCAGTAATCGTTGATCAGGTAGCGTGCACTGAAGTTATCGGTACAGTCCACTACCAGGTCGGCAGAACCCACCAGCTCAGCAGCGTTCTCAACACTGAGAAAAGCCTCGACGGCATCGACGCGGATATCCGGATTGATTCTCAGCAGGCGTTCCCGGGCGGCCAGGGCCTTGGGCTGTCCCACCTGGCCGTGCTCGAAAATAATCTGCCGCTGCAGGTTGCTGGTGTCCACGACATCACCGTCTACCAGCGTGAGGTGACCGATTCCGGCGGCGGCCAGATAAAGTGCCACCGGCGAACCCAGGCCACCGGTACCAATCACCAGAATATGGGACTGTTTCAATTTCAGTTGTCCGGCAGCGCCCACTTCCGGAAGCTGGATGTGCCGGGTATAGCGCAGCCATTCACTGGCACTGAAGCTGGTTGTATCTTCATTCATGGCTCACCCTACTCCGGTTTAATGGCAGCCGCCAATAGTGCGTGGAACTCGCTGCAGGTCTGTACAGGATCATCTGCCTGGGTGATGGCAATAATCATGACCACACTCCACCTTCCACTGGCATGGAGCAGCATTGCCGAGGCTCAGAATGCAACCGTCACTTGCAGCCACGCCTTTTGGGTGTCGGTGCCGAAGTCGTCTGCGTTGTAGTTGGCGTACTTCAGTAACAGGTGAACATTTTTATGGACCTGTTTGGCAATGGCAATATCAATTTCATCACCGTAATCGGCGTTTCCTTCCTCAGCGTTGAAATCGTGGTAGGTCACCTGTACCAGTGTGCCGAACACCTTGCCCTCAACAGAGCCATAGCGGTCCTCAATACCGGTGGCCGGGGTGTTTAGAAACTGGTCTGCAAACCCCTGGAATTTGTGCAGGGTGGCCAGTGGTGTCGAGAAGGCCACGCCTGCATGGTCATCGGCTTCAAGCACGTCCATACCCAGCCTGGCGGTCAGCCATTTGGTCTGGATGCCGGCCTCCAGGTTGCAGTAATCAGCGTCATAGCTGGCCGGGTTGTCCTTGTAGTCGGATTGCCATGCGTATTCTGCTGTGTAGAGCCATTTGGTGTCCTTGCCCTGTGCACCGGACAACCGGACACCGTAGGTTTTACTGGATGCAGAGGGCGCATCTTCCAGATCCAGCAGGTAGGCGTAGGCAGACAGGGTGCCTATACCAAGGCTCCGGTAATTGATATTGATGATATCGGCGCTGCTCTCCCAATCGACATCCGCGGCTGGGGTGCCCGTGCGACCATCGTCCGGACCGAAGATACGGTTCACGTTATTGATGTAACCATAGAACAGGGTGGTGTCGGGTAAGGATTGATTGGTGATGATAAAGCTGTCATAGGTCTGTTCGTTCTGTCGCCAGCCAACGCCACCGATAAAGCGCTGGTTGTCGAGGTTGATGCGCTGGCGGCCGTATTTCATGGTGGTGTCGGTCAGTCCACTCCAGGCGATCCATGCCTGGTTGATTTCGGTACCTTCCGGATCAGCGACCACTGCGTGGTTGGTCATATGGTTATTCAGATCGTCGTAGTTGTCACCGCCGATTACCGTGACATCATCCACTTCCAGCTGGACCTGCAGGTTATTCCAGTTATTTGTGGTATAGGTGATTCGCGAGCGCAGGGTCGAGGCATGGGCTTCCTCTGGGCGGGCATCATCGTCCACATTCTCGAAACGGTAGCGGACATTAAATGCCAGTTTGCCATTCCGGAGGGCATCTTGCAGTGTTGGTGAGTCATCGGACTGAGAACTCGTACCGTTGGCAGATACCGCACCTGTCATTCCCAGGACCCCCAGCATGATAATGGTGGGAAGAGCCATTACTGGCTTTGTTGCAACAGCGTTTTTCATAATCAAATTCCCAAACAAGGTCGTTTCCTGAAGCTGCCACCAAAGTGGTATGGTGAATGCTACCTTGGTATTAACTTTATGAATTTGAAGGAATTTTTTTCCTTCCTGTGGCAAGTTAACAGCTAAATACATGGGTAAGTTTGACTTCGATCAACGAATCGAGGCTGTCGATTCCTAAACTAGAGATCACCTGAAGAAAACACGTTTTTACATTGAAGCAGTTTTGGAGCACCAGCTATGCAGAGTGAACCCCAGACCGTTCTGGAGGATCGTTTTGGTCGCGTTGTCGACTACCTGCGTCTGTCGGTGACCGATCGCTGTGATTTCCGTTGCGTCTACTGTATGGCGGAAGACATGCGGTTTCTGCCTCGCCAACAGGTGCTGACGCTGGAAGAAATGGCATTCCTGGGGCGGGCGTTTGTCTCCCTCGGGGTGCGCCGTATCCGCCTCACCGGCGGCGAGCCGCTGGTGCGCCGGGATGTATTGATGCTGGTGCGCCAACTGGGTGCACTGGACGGTCTCGATGAGCTGACCATCACCACCAATGGTTCCCAACTGAAGACCATGGCGCCGGCATTGGCAAGTGCTGGTGTACGCCGGCTCAATATCAGCCTTGATTCGTTGCATCCGGAGCGCTTCAGTGCCATTACCCGCACCGGAAAACTGGCTCAGGTACTGGCTGGTATCGACGCGGCACAAAAAGCTGGCATCAGCCGGATAAAACTTAACAGTGTGATAGTGCGCGATCTGAACGATGATGAAGTCCTGCCACTGCTGGATTTTGCCCTGGAAAAGGGTTTGGATATCAGTTACATCGAGGAGATGCCGCTGGGCCAGATCGATTGCCGCGATCGCCGTGGCGGGTTAGTCTCCAGCGAAGAGGTTAGAGCGCTCATCGGTGAACGCTATCAGCTCCTGCCAAGTACCGAGACTTCTGCCGGGCCCTCCAGGTACTATCGTATCGGTAGCAGTAAGAGTCGTATCGGCTTTATTTCTCCACACAGCCACAATTTTTGCGACAGTTGCAATCGGGTACGGGTTACGTGCGAAGGTCGGTTATTACTGTGTCTCGGTAATGAACACTCGGTGGATCTGCGTGCGGTGATGCGCCGTTATCCCCAGGACATGCCCGCTTTGCAGAATGCGATTGTCAATGCAATGGCATTGAAGCCGGAACGACACTATTTTTACCATGATGACAAACCGCAGGTATTGCGCTTTATGAATGCCACAGGTGGTTAACGGGAATCAGGATGATCGAAATACAAGAGCCTCAATCAAGTAATTCGCCGGCATGGCTTAATCTGGGCTTCCGGCCTTTCTTTATAGGTGCGGCCCTGTTTGCGGTGTTGTCCATGTCGATCTGGGCGGCGATTTTTCCGTTGCAAATACTATCGCCCTTGAATAAATTGGCCCCGACCGTCTGGCACGCTCACGAAATGATCTACGGCTACGCGATGGCGGTGATTGCCGGGTTCCTGCTGGCTGCGGTGAAAAACTGGACAGGTCTGCAGACACCCAGGGGGGCATTATTGTTTCTGTTGTTTTTCTTGTGGCTGGCCGCGCGGTTGTT
>CATLZI010000069.1 GCA_950063125.1 uncultured Porticoccus sp.
GAAAGTGTCATCAGTCATGCCATTTTACCGATATTGCTGAGTATTCCCCTGGCCGGCCTGCTGATCTGGCTGATCATCAGTCATGGTCTGAAACCACTTCGAATGCTCTCCCAACAGCTCAAGAACAAGCAGGCCGACGACCTTTCGCCAGTAGTATTACCGGAGCTCAAGAGTGAATTACAGCAGGTCAGCCAATCAATCAATGCATTAATGAGCCGTCTTGAGGTTGCGCTGAACAGAGAAAAGCATTTTACCGCCGATGCCGCACATGAGTTGCGCACCCCCATCAGCGCCCTCAAAATTCAGCTGCACAATCTGGAGGAAGATATCTCTCCGGATAGCGAGGCGTTTCAACAGTTGCGAGCGGGGGTAGACCGTATTCAGCATCTGGTCGAGCAGTTGTTGTCCCTCTACCGCTCTACCCCTGAGCAGCTCGCCCACAACTTCTGCCGTATCAACCTCCATCAACTGGCCCAGGAGGTCATTGCAGAATTGCATGATAAATTTGAAGGCAAACAACAGATAGCGGAGCTTGCCGGACAGCCCTGCATGATAGAGGGTGACCCCTTTGCGTTAACTACCCTGCTTCAAAACCTGCTCAGCAATGCCAGTAAATACACGCCCGCAGGGGGACATATTCTCGTGACGGTCAACGCCGAAGAAAATACGGTGTATCTCAAAGTGGAAGACTCCGGACCGGGTATCGCCCCTGAGGACTACGACAAAATATTCAAACGTTTCCAGCGTCTGAACAATAAACCAGATGGATCGACAACCCCCGGCTGCGGCCTCGGCTTGACCATCGTCCGCAATATTGCGGATCTTCACCGCGCTCGTATTGAGATAGAACGTTCCCGTTTTGAGAGCGGCACAGCCTTTATTATCATCTTCACACGAACGGAAGACTAAATAATGAGCAGAAGCGTTGGCCGTTTTGTCATACTCCTCGCCTTCACGCTTGGCATAGGCAGTAATACCAGTTTCGCGGACACACCGATAGTCGAGCTCAGAATCCGCAACCACCTGTTTTTTCCGGATACACTGGAAGTCCCTGCCCATACAAAAATCAAGCTGATGGTAATCAACGAGGATCCAACGCCGGAGGAGTTTGAAAGTTATGAGCTCAACCGTGAAAAAGTGATTCTTGGCCATCGTAAAACGATCATTTTCATTGGTCCGCTACCACCCGGAGAATACCCATTTTTTGGCGAGTTTTACCCAAAAACAGCGCAGGGAAAAATAGTGGTTACCGCACAGCAACCATCAGAATGAGACGCTTATGTTTCTGAACTCAGTCGTACTGATACTTCAGGAAATACTGGAGGCCGCTCTGTTGATCAGCATCTTGTTGGTGCTGTCCCGACAGCTTCAACTGAGTGCCCGATGGTTTGCCACCGGAATGATATTGGGCGGCATTGGCGCATTCATTCTATCGGTCAACCTGGCCACGATTTCTGAATGGTTGGACTATGCTGGCCAGGAAATTCTTATCGCCGGAATAATGATTGCCGTTCTCGGCCTGCTGACATTGATAGGACTGTATTCAACGTCAGCTCTATGGGCTTCGAGGCATTCTCTGCCCTATCTGATGTCCATTTGCGTCGCCCTGGCGCTCAGCCGGGAAGGTGCCGAAATCGTGATTTATCTGGGCGGGATACTCAACCATCAGGAGAGCGTACAGCCAACATTTACCGGTGCAGGAATTGGGGCCGGGATTGGTCTGAGCGCAGGGGTATTGCTGTACTTTGGTTTGCTCAGCCTGCCTGCGAGATGGATTTTCTGCACCTGTATTTTATTGCTGGCCTTGATCGGCGGCACCATGGCCTCTCAGGCAACCCTCCTGTTGACCCAGGTTGACTGGATAACCTATTCCCCGGTTCTCTGGGACAGCTCAATTTGGCTACCGGAGGATTCCATCCCCGGCCACCTGCTCTATGCCCTGATCGGCTATGAAGCCACTCCATCACTTTTTCAGGCAATCGCCTATGGTATTGGGTTCCTACTGGTCAGCATCTCCGCCACATTGGGTTATCTCAACCACTTCCGCAGCCGTCGAAAAAATACGGGTGAAAAATAGCATGCACACCAACGCCCAAAATCCTCTCGGCTATGCAATACGAGGGTTAGGTATTTTATTCTGTCTCACCATCCCGGTGATGCCCCTTGCCGATGGCAATGCCGTGGATAAAATCTACCATCCCTATGTGGATGCCCTGGAGCAGGAACTGGAGTGGCGTGCAATCTATCAGGACGACCAGCCGGACCAACCGGACCATCGCCAACTCTATCGCTTTTCCTATGGGCGAGCTTTTGGCGACCGCTGGTTTGGTGAGGTGTATCTGACGGGTGACAAGGCCGACAACGACAGTTTTTCGCTGGCGGCTTATGAAGTGGAAGCCAAATGGCAACTCACCGAGCAGGGGGAATACTGGGCTGACTGGGGTATCCTGTTTGAGCTGGAAAAACAGGCCAAGGAAAATATCTGGGAGTTTTCCACCGGCATTCTCGCCGAAAAGGAATGGGGACGCTGGAGCGGCACTGCCAACATCATCATCAGCCAGGAATGGGGCTCAGACATTGAAGATGAGATTGAATCATCACTGGGCCTGCAAACACGCTATCGTCTGTCACGCTGGATTGAACCCGCACTGGAGCTCTATGTTAATGAGCAGACCCTTGCACTGGGACCCGTATTAATGGGGAATATACAGGCTGGCGTCAGACGCAGTCTGCACTGGGAAGCCGGCCTCCTGTTTGGCATGAATGATAAAAGTGCCAACAATACGCTGCGGGTTCTGATTGAGTATGAATTTTAGTGGGGCAGATCAATCTTCTACAACCTCATCCATCTGACAGCAATTCAATTTTGTAACCATCCGGATCTTCCACAAAGGCCAGCACTGTCGAGCCGTGCTTCATTGGACCGGGCTCCCTGACAACTTTCCCCCCCGATGAACGAATTCGCTCACAGGCACCATAGACATCCTCCACACCAATGGCGATATGCCCATAGGCATCACCGAGATTGTAAGTGGATGTATCCCAGTTATGGGTGAGCTCAAGAACCGTATTTGCCGACTCGTCGCCATAACCCAGAAATGCGAGCGTAAAACGACCATCGGGGAAATCCTTGCGACGCAAAAGTTGCATCCCCAGTACATCGGTATAAAAGCGAACGGACGTATCGAGATCCCTCACCCGCAACATGGTATGTAATAAACGCATAAACTTACCTCTCCAGCCATTCCTGCAATCTATCTATACATGCCTGTACAAAGCTTGCAAAAGTACTCTGTCTCATTGCCTGTTTCGGCTAAAAAACCATGCTACAAAGTAAATCGGAATTGAATCAAATAAAACCCTTCAAAAAACATCAGTTTGATCACTCACTTTTGAAATGACTCAAGCCCATGAACAAGAGAATGTTTTCCACAATCCTGTGTTTTGCTTTTTCAGCTATTTTTGTGTACTTTTTATGACATCCACGGTTATCTAGAAAAGAATAATAATAATGATTAATACGTTATCAAGAGATGTTCAAACGGATAGTGATTTTGACTACTGGTGGAAAATGGAAGGTCCCTGGGTTGAAGAACCGAACCATCGCCGGGGCGGAATAAGCGGTGTCCAGCGATGCCAAATTAATGGGGCCACCTACTACATCAAAAAACAGACAGACCATACCTGCCGCAGCCTCCGACACCCACTGGGCTATGCCACCATAGCCCGCGAAACCCACCGACTGAATGTGTGCAACAAACTGGGGATATCAACGCCGGAAGTTGTCTTTTCGCAAACGCGCCTTCACCAGGGGGCAATTCAGGCAATTCTAGCGACTCGGGAATTGGCTGAATTTTCAAGTATTCAGGCATGGCAGGAGAGGGTAACTGACGATTCTGTGAAAGAAGCAACACTCGATGCACTCTCCCGAAAACTTGGTGAAATTCTGGCGAGACTCCACAATGGTCGCTGGCAACATGGCTGTCTGTACGACAAACACATTTTTTTCCGTCACAATAGAAAAGGTGGTGGCGAAATTGAAGTCGCACTGATTGATCTCGAAAAATGCCGTCGACGGTTATCCATCAGCCGGGCTTCCCGGCACGATATACGCCAGATGCGTCGACATATGCCCGCCATGACTGAACACCACTGGGACATTTTTAATTCCACCTATCGTCAATATTCCTATCTCAGTCCAAATAAAGGTGTGCTCTGGCTTTCCACAACCGATTGCAAGTAACCCCGCAACCCCGCTATCAACGACTGACCGAGAAAAAACTCTGACAAAAAACCGGGCTTATGCCCGGTTTCTATAAGGCCTTGTTCTCAATCAGTAAAAACAGGTGCCGCGACATATTCCCAAAGCAAAACGGTAGCTACCAGAACGACTACCACATACACAAGGGAAACAGCAAAAATCGCACTGGCATAGAGAAAACCCTGGTCCTCCGGCACATTCATCACATCGGGAATCCCCAGGTACATCAACCGAATCGCATAACTGCAGGCGGCAATAGCAAGCAGGAGATCCAACCACCAGATGGGATAAACCGCGAAAATACCTGCCAGAAAAACCGGGCTACAACAGAGCCCCATAAACACAAATCCTTTCAACGGGCTAGATTCGCTATTGTAGGTTTTCGACATCCAGGCAATCATCCAGCCAATAAATACCAGCGCACCCATTAGGGCAAAGTAAAACAGAATGATCAAGGGTATCGCACTACCCTCGGTAATCCTTGTGGGCTGATCATTGAGAATCGTCCAACCAAACTGTGTTGTTCCGATATAAAACCCGATCGCAGGAAGCATACCCAGAAATATAAAATAAATAGCCATGCGCTTGATTGTCTCATCGGACAGCGCAGCAATTTTCTTCCACTCGGATTGTGGATCGTAGAGTAACCCGGCAATGTGACCTAGCATAAAATCCCCGTTTTTCTTATTTAAACCTAACAATCGGCCAACAGATATATAGTCTATTATAAAACACCTGTTTTTATACCTCTTAAATCAAACCGTTGGCATTGATCGAAATCAATAACCCTTATAACACCTACCACGGTCAATGGTGCATGTGCTGATGAGCACTGACCCCATCATTTTGTTCAGAAGTCACCTCCCGTTGATGATTATGGGCCATCGCATTCCAGAGGGTCCATGCACCAAAGACGATGACTATCATCCCCATGGCTGTTCTCAAAGCACGAACCTGCAACCACCGCTTTAGCTGACTGGAGAAAACACCCCCGGCCAGCATGACCGGCAACGTACCCAGGCCGAACGCCATCATGGATAGTGCACTCGACACGGGGTGAGCAGTGGCAGCGGCGTAAGCCAGTGCCGAATACACCAGGCCACAGGGTAACCAACCCCATAACATACCAAACAGAAAGGCCCTGCCAACCGTGCGTACGCGGAACAACCTGGTAGCGAAAGGCTGGATATGGCGCCAGGCATGTTGCCCGCCACGCTCAAGCCAGGACAGGAAGTGCCACCAACCCGCCAGATATAACCCCATCAGAATAAGCAGCACCCCTGCAAAAATACGCAGCGAAGGTCCCAGAGACAGGTATTCACGCCCAAACAACCCCAGCAGACCAACCAGCGCACCGATTAGCCCATAAGACGTAATTCGACCCAGGTTGTAGCTTAGGAGGGTTGGCCAGCGACTACGTTGATCATCGGTGGCAAAACCCAGTGCGGCGACAATACCACCACACATACCAATACAGTGTCCGGCACCCATCAAACCAATAACCAGCATCGCCAGTATGGGCATACTGTCAAATTCAAACATTAATTAGTCTCGGCTCTTTGGGGGTGGCGGGTCTTCAGATTGACGGGGACGAGCTTCGACATCGGCGCCAACAGATTCATCAATCTCATCGTCAAACAGTATTCTCTCACCCTCCCCATCGAGGTCATCATACTGGCCACTGTTTACCGCCCAGAAAAAAAACCATATCGCCAACGCACAAAAAATCAGGGACACAGGGATCAGCAAATACAAACTGGTCATTGGGTTATAACCTGTCAAAGATGAAAAGTATCAGCCATCGTCACGTGGCAAAACAAGGCTGTTGTGAGCACATCATGGGTGCGTCGCCACGTCGACTCAGCCGCAGGGCATTACCCACAACCAACAACGAGCTGGCAGACATACCAATCGCGGCCGCCCAGGGAGGAATCATTCCCGCAGCAGCCAGCGGCAATGCCAGGAGATTATAGAGTAATGCCCAAGTGAGATTCTGACGAATGATCTGGCGTGTCCGTCTGGCAAGACCGATCACTTCCGGCAATGTATTGAGGTTGCCCGATAGCAAAATACTGTCAGCATGGATTCTGGCGAAGTCACTGGCATCACCCAGTGCCACTGAGGCATCGGCACCACTCAGTACAGGAACATCATTGATACCATCACCGACCATCAGCACCCGGTGCCCGGCCTGCTGACAGCGGTTGACCCAATCGAGTTTTGCCGCTGGGCTCTGCTGCCCGAACCACTGCTGAATACCCAGCTTGGTCGCCATATTTTCAACCGCTGCAACACGATCACCACTCAGTAAAACTGTCTCCAGCCCCTGCGCTGTCAGCTGCTGAATGGCAGACGCCGCACCCGAGCGCAACTGATCCTGTAAAATAATCCAGGCCAGTGGCCGGGACTGTTCCGCCAAAAGAAGTGGTAACTGGCCTGCATCAACTGGTGGCATAGCAGGCATGGGAAGACCAAACAACCTGCTGATATAATCCGGCTGACCGATAGCAAAGCGGTTCGCCTCAATCCTAGCGGAAATGCCCGATCCGACTTCCTGGACAACGTCAGTTCCCCTCTCAGTTACCTCTATGCCGGCAAAAGCCCGGGCAATGGGATGCCTGGAATCCTGCTCCAGGGTCGCAGCGATAGCCAGCAGATCAGTTTCTTTGTTATCGCCCAGTGCGATCACCTTTACGACACTCAGATCGCCCAGTGTCAACGTGCCTGTTTTATCAAAAACAATCCGGTCGACTTGTGACAAAACCTCCAGCATCCGACTTCTACTGATCAGAAAACCGCGCTGACGCAACTCGCCAGTTGCCACCGCGATAGCAGCGGGTGTTGCCAGGGATAACGCGCACGGACAGGTAACAACCAGAACAGAGAGCACCACCCAAATGGCTTCTTCCGGTTGGTGCAGCCACCACCAGAAGGCCACCAGGGCAGATATGATCAACACAGCAGCAACAAAATAACCCGCCACCCGATCGGCCATCGCAACCGCCGCCGGTTTATCACTGCGCGCCTTTTCAACCAGCTGTAATATGGCCGACAAACGGGTTTGATGACCAACGGCAGACACCCTGATCAGCAAGGGATTCTCGCTGTTGACAGTTCCCGCAGACACCACATCACCGGGGGATTTACCTACCGGCATCTGTTCGCCAGTGAGAACAGCTTCGACCACGCTGCTGACACCCTCGGTAATCTCGCCATCACAGGGAATGGTTTCACCCGCAGCAACGCGAATCAGGTTCCCAGGCAACAGCAACTTAACTGGAATCGTCTCCTCTTTAGTGCCTTTCAATCGTCTGGCTGTTACCGGCAGCAGTTGGCCGAGTGATTCTGCCTGCATGTCATTGCGATGGCGAACCCGCATCTCGAAGTATCGCCCCAGCAGCAAAAAAAACGTGAACATCGCGATAGAATCAAAATAGACTTCGCCCGTTCGAGTCACAGTGGCCCAACAGCTGGCTGAAAAACCGAGGATAATCGCCAGGGAGACCGGGACATCCATGATCAGATGGCCTTGACGAAGGCTGTACCAGGCAGCTCTGAAGAAAGGATATGCCGAGAATAAAACCACCGGCAGGGCAATAATAAAGCTGACCCATCGCAGGTAATTTTGCCACTCGGGTTCCATTCCCTGAAAAGCGCCCGCGTAAAGACCAATGGCCACCATCCCAGCCTGCATCATACCCAATCCGGCAATACCCAATCGTTGCAGAAAACGCCGGTTTTCCTGGTCCCGCAGCTGGCGTATAGCCTCATCACTGACAGGGCGAGGGTCATAGCCGATTTGCTTTAGTTCTTCCAATAGTTCACTGAGCTTCAGTGATTCGGGGTTCCAGGTAATGAGTGCTCGATGACTGGTAACATTAACCCGCACATCAATCACCCCCGGCAATTTACTCAGGTGATTCTCGATCAGCCAGGCACAGGCAGTACAGGTAATCCCCCCTATCAATAGTCGAATCTGTCGTTGGCTGTCATCGACAGTCTCTACGTAATCAGCTTGTACCTCAGGCAAATCATAAACTGCCAGCGATGCCTGCTCCGGGGCTTCCGGACGAATAGCGTTCTTCGTACGATATTGGTAAAAGCGCGCCAACCCACCATCACAGATAGCTGTGGCAACGGCCAGGCAGCCAGGACAACACATAGCCCTTGGCTCCCCCTGTATCTCCAGTGTCCACTCAGTACCGGCGGGAACTGGCAATCCACAGTGATAACAGGATTGTGGCGTCATTCCGCCCTCAGGATAATCTGATCTGCAGTTGCAAAATCCAGCTCGCCGACTAACCGCCAATCCCTGTCGGGTTCAGGTAGTACTCGCAGATAGTAACGGGATAGCAATGGTTGATTGAGGTCGGTGCGGTAGTGGCCGCCGGTGATCTCGGTCAGCAACATCTCGCGATCACGTTTTGAGTCTGTTGGATGAAACAACAACAGTACAAGCTGCTCTGGTAGTGGATGGAGCGTATCAATAGTGACAAACAACTCACCACTGGTGGCATCCAGACGCAACTCGGCAGAGAGCCCCAACTCTTCGGCACGCCGGTCCTGCTCCAGTACCTGATTGATGGCAAGACCGTCGCGATAGTAATTATCCACCACCAGACTATCGGCCCCGGAAAATGCAATATAGACAGTCACCAGACTGGCGATCACCACGCTACCTGGTAGCGCTATTAGAAACCATGGCCAGAATTGACGATACCAGGGGGGAATGTTGCTGTCGGTTGAAAGTGGCAAGGCTATGTCCTCAGACGCTGACTATGGGCGGAAATACTCTGTCGGAAAATGTTTCAGAAACAACTAGCGCTGCAAACGCGGGCCAATAAAGCGGCTTTCCTGACGTGCGTGAATAACTT
>CATLZI010000070.1 GCA_950063125.1 uncultured Porticoccus sp.
AGTACCGGATCTCCGGTCGCGATAATGGTGGCAATGAGGGTATGCTGAAGGTGGCTTCCTACCTTATCCAGCAGGAACGCTCGTTGATGGGACAATAACGAACGCTCAAGTCCATTGCGTTATTCACCACAGTAGGTACTTCTTTGTTGTTGTACAGCGAAAGTCCTGACCCAAATATTATTTAGTAGCTTCTATGTAGTAGTGGCTTTGTGCAGTGGTCAATCTCACTTAAAATGTCCCGTTTCTTTTCACCTTCCAGGCAGATCAATCATGAAACCGACTCAAAAGCCGGCCAACCCAAACTTTTCTTCCGGGCCTTGCAGCAAACGTCCCGGCTATGATGTATCCACTCTCGATCTCACTACCCTGGGACGCTCACACCGAGCGGCTATTGGCAAGACCGCACTACAGCGGGTATGTGAGGAAACGGCCCAGGTTCTGGGCTTGCCAGAGGGTTACAGGGTGGGTGTGGTTCCTGCCTCGGATACCGGGGCCGTTGAAATGGCGCTCTGGTCGATGCTGGGACCCCGCCCGGTTGACGTATTTTCCTGGGAGTCTTTTGGACAGGGCTGGCTGACGGATATCGTCAAGCAGCTGAAACTCGAACAGGTCAATGATTACGGCGCCGATTATGGCAAGCTGCCGGATCTAAATCTTGCCGATCCCGGACACGATATCGTGTTTACCTGGAATGGCACCACTTCCGGGGTCAAAGTCCCCAATGCAGACTGGATCAGTGATAGCCGTGAGGGATTGACTATTTGCGATGCTACATCTGCGGTATTTGCCATGGAGATGCCCTGGGAAAAACTGGACGTGGTCACTTTCAGTTGGCAAAAAGTACTCGGTGGTGAAGGTGCCCACGGAATGCTGATTCTAAGCCCCAGGGCAGTAGAACGATTGGAAACCTATACACCACCCTGGCCACTGCCGAAGATTTTCCGCATGACCAAAGGCGGCAAGCTGATTGAGGATATTTTCAAGGGTGCAACCATTAACACGCCCTCGATGCTCTGTGTGGCAGATTATCTCGATTCGCTGGATTGGGTTAAGTCTATCGGCGGTGTGCAGGCAACGGTTCGCCGGTCAAACGACAACCTGGCGGTCATTGAGCAGTTTGTTGCCACCCATGACTGGATACACTTTTTGGCGGAAGACCCGGCCAACCGGTCAAGTACCAGTATCTGCCTGACCTTGGCACTGGAGGCCGATCAGGTAAAACAACTGGTTAAACTGCTCGATGCGGAAGATGTGGCCTATGACATTGGCGCCTACCGGGATGCCCCTGCCGGATTGCGGATCTGGGGCGGTGCGACCGTCGAAAAAACTGACCTCGAAGCACTGATGCCCTGGATTGAATGGGGTTATCGGGAAGTTTCTCGTTAATGATCGGTATAAGCAGCGTTGCGTGAGAAAAAACCATGTTTAAAGTGCGGACCTATAACCAGATTTCTGCCAAAGGACTGGACCGTTTTCCCAGAGAAAACTACGAAATAGCCAGTGAATTTTCACAGCCAGATGCGATTTTGCTGCGCAGCCAGAAACTGCATGAAGAAATCATTGCCGAGAGCGTCAAGGCGGTGGCTCGAGCCGGTGCTGGAGTCAATAATATTCCGGTGGCTGAGTATACCAAGCGCGGCATCGTGGTATTTAACACCCCGGGTGCCAATGCCAATGCGGTCAAGGAGCTGGTAGCTTCCGCGTTATTTCTCGCTTCCAGAGATATTTTTGGCGGAATGAATTACGTGCAAGGGCTCACTGCCATCACGGATGATGCCGAGATGTCGAAACTGCTGGAGAAACAGAAAAAGCAGTTTGCCGGCTGTGAAGTGGCTGGCAAGACCCTGGGTGTCGTCGGCCTCGGTGCCATAGGTGCGCTGGTGGCCAATATGGCTCTTGAGCTCGGGATGAACGTAGCCGGCTATGATCCGGCAATTTCTGTGGAAGCGGCCTGGCGCCTGTCCAGGCGGGTTCAGAAGGTGGAGAACCTGCAGAGTCTGCTGGCCTGCTCCGATTTCATTTCCCTGCATGTGCCTGCCATGGAGGCAACCCGTCATCTGATCAATGCTGAAGCACTGCGCTGTGTCAGGCCCTCTGCCATCCTGTTGAATTTTGCCCGGGAGGAAGTGGTCGACCTGGCAGCGATCACGGCGGCCTTGGATGAAAAGCGTCTGGCGAAGTATGTCACCGATTTTCCGGTGCCGACGCTGCTCGGCCGCAAGGATGTACTCTGCATGCCGCATATCGGTGCCAGTACCGAAGAGGCTGAAGAGAACTGTGCCATGATGGCTGCCGATCAGCTCATGGATTATCTGGAAAATGGCAACATTCGCAATTCGGTGAATTTCCCGAACACCAAAATGGCCAGAAATGGTGGCTATCGAATCACGTTCTGTAACGAGAATGTGCCAAAAGTATTAGGTCATGTGCTGTCTCTGCTGGCGGATCGAGACATGAATGTTATCGACATGGTAAACCAGAGTCGTGATGGCATCGCCTACAACATTATTGATGTTGCCACCCAGCCAACTAACGACCTGCTCAAAGCCATTGCCGATGTTGAAGGTGTGGTGGCAGTTCGGTCTGTCTGAGCAGGTTTCAGTAATACACCTGATAGAGCCTTTTTAACGATTGCTACAGGTCGATCCACTCAACCTCTCGGTCAATCTTGTCGAGCAGTGCTGAAACGGATGTCAAGGATCCGGCCTTGATCTGTTCGTGAAGGTGCCTCACCAGTTGTTCCAATGTCGCCAGTTTGAAAACACCGGCGATACCCAACAATTGGTGAATCTGTTCGCGCAGTTCGGCAAGGTCGTCATCGGCCACGGCCTGACGTGCTTTTTTCAACAGATCTCTGACTTCCTGACGGAATAGATTTACGGAAACGTCCCCTTCTTGCGAGGATGGGACTGGTACCTCTGTGGGAGGTCTGATGCTGAGTAGTTTGCAGATGTTGGCAAGCAATTCATTTTCATTGAGTGGTTTGAGTTGCAAACCGTTTGCCCCGGCATCAAACAGCGCTCTTTCCTCCTGCTGAAGTATATCGGCTGTCAGGGCCAGGGCCGGAATCCGTGCATTGGGATTATTGCTGCGTCGCAGAGCTATCAGGGTGTCAATGCCATTTTTCTGGGGCATGTGTATGTCCACCAGCAACAGGTCAAAGGTGTCATGTTGGCAAGCCGCGAGGGCTTCGTTGCCGTTGTTTGTCAATGTGCAGTAGGCCCCCATCTTGCTTAGTAAAGTATCCAGTAACAGACTGGTGAACTGGTTATCCTCGGCAATCAGGATATTCACACCATCAAGGAGTTGGCTATTTACCGGTGCAATGGCGATCAGGTCCTGTGACGGGCCATTTTCATTCAATGAGCGGTGGAGCTCTGACAGCGGTGGTGGCATTGATAGAAATGCGACCGGATTGAGTTCTGCCCGTTCCTTAGCGTTGAATTGCTGATAAAAATTCAGCTGTGATGCTGTCAGAATCAGCTTGGCCCTAGTTGCATTGCGCAACTGCACCATGAGTTTCGGGAGATCATCCCTGGCACCCTGCGGGGCAGGGATACAGACAATAACCCGGTCGCTGTCCTCAAGATGTAATGTGGTATTCAGCAAATGGTCGTAATCGGTGACGAGAATATCGTTTACCCCGAATCGTTCCAGAGCGTGCCTGAGTGCCAGTGTTGTAAATTCATTACAGCTGGCAATTACCACCTTGCAGGGCCTGATTTTCCAGTTAGGCTGGGTCTCACTGAGTGGCAGTGGTAGCGTTATACGGAAGGTGGAGCCCCTGCCTTCCCGGCTCTCCAGGTCTATGTCTCCCTCCATCAAATCAACCAGACTTTTGACAATGGAAAGTCCCAGTCCGGTCCCGCCATAGTGGCGGGAAATGGAGGTGTCTGCCTGGGTAAAGGCATTAAAGAGCAGGCCTTGGGCGTCTGCGGAAATACCGATACCGGTATCCAGCACTTCGATAATAACGGCTTGTGCCGGATTGGTTTTCAGGGAGATGAAAACCCCACCCTGTTCGGAGAACTTGATGGCGTTCGCGATCAGATTGCTCAGAATCTGCTGTAGCCGGATCATATCTCCCACCCGGTGCAACAACACATCGGGTGCATAATCCACCGCGATACAAAGGCCCTTGTGTTGCGCTTGGGGAGAAAACAGGGCACTGACCTGCTCTATACATTCCGCCAGATCTATTGGCTGCTGCTCGAGCTCAACGGTATTGGACTGGAGTTTTGAACAAGCCAGAATATCGTCAATCAGCGTCAGCAGCTGGAGCGCTGATTGATCAATAATCTGGCAGTAGTGACGGTCTGTTTCGGACATGACACTGACATCCAGTAAGTGTACAAATCCCTGGATGGAGGTAATGGGAGTACGCAGTTCATGGCTCATCCGTGCCAGAAAGTCACTCTTTGACTGATTTGCTGTTTCCGCTTCCTGCCGTGACAATTCCAGTTCACGGTTCTTTCTTTGCAGGCTCTCGAGGGTATCCTGTAACTGGCTGGTAGCGAGATTAATCCGATATTCAAGATTTTGTTTGCCTTCGGTAATTGATTCCGCCAGTTGGTTGATGCCGCTCGCGAGAATGGCAAGCTCGTCGCGGGTTCCGGTTTGGGCCCTGATGCTCAGGTTCCCGCGGGCCATTTTTTTTATGACGGCGGTGAGGTGCTGAATCGGAGCAATCAACCCTAGACTCAGATAGTAGGTCAGTACAAAGGCAATAATCAGCCCCAGAAGGGATAGCCAGAGAGAGGTAAAAATAATCTGACGCTGCTTCTGGTGCAAACGGGCCTGATCAATCGCGACGATAACCCAGCCGATCAGTTCATCATCGACCACCTGCGTGGCTTCTTCCTCGTAATCACTGAACTCAACACCCACCAGATAAACGGGTTTCTTGAAGTAGACGTGATTATCCAGCTGCAAGGGTTTTTTGTCCGGTGAGGAGCCCAGTGCTGCCGTGGGTATATCCCCGGAATTCAGGACTAACTTCTCTGTGCGGTCTATAAAAGCGACACCGGATACGTCGGGCAGGCGAATGGCCGCCGCCGATGTGTTTGCGAGTAACTTGATGTTCCGTGAGTAGAGCGGTAGATCCGAAATCGTCGCCAGGTAATCCGATGTTATATCTCCGGATTGATACAGATTTTCTGACAGATCGCCCCGTCGGGCATCAATTGTGTACAGCGCCAAAAACGTGATGATTAACAGTAGTGGGAAAAGTGCCACCA
Organism: uncultured Porticoccus sp.; assembly: GCA_950063125.1. GTDB lineage: Bacteria > Pseudomonadota > Gammaproteobacteria > Pseudomonadales > Porticoccaceae > Porticoccus. The sequence continues at coordinate 5,238 of CATLZI010000070.1, forward strand.
CAAGAAACCGCTTATGAATCGACTTGCTGAGCAATGGGCTTTCAATCATTTTTCTGCCTGCTCCTGCTTTTGGATGCTCATATAAAGCGTATTGTCTGACGGCAGGGAAATACCCAGTGATCGTGCTATGGCTGGGTTGGTGGATATACTGAAATAGCGGGGATACTGGGGCTCGCCGAGGGCGCTTTCCGGATTGCGCAACCATTGACTGATCTGTTCACCAGCCTGTCTGCCAATGTCGTCAGGCGAAGAAAAAATAGAAGCCAGTGCCCCCGCGATGGTATAGGCCTTTGAGAAGCCGATAACCGGGACTTTTTGTTGAAAGCTGAGGTGGAGAATCCACTTGGCGATTGCCCGGTTAAGGACAGCCTGATCCGGCAGGGCAATAAAGAGGTCGGTACCACTGACCACGGGACGCAGAACCGACACAGGGTTGTCCTCCCGGTCGAGGTAGCCATGTTTGAGAACCAGGCCACGTTCAGCGGTAAGTGTTTCCAGCTCTGCCTCCAATCCCCTGGAGACGGGACCAAATATGGTGCTGAACCGGGTAGCTTCCGGCTTTAGTAATGATGCGAGTGTAATCACCCGGCTGAGGGGTTGATCCAGAAAAATTGCAGAAGCCCGGCGCGCTGGGGCTTTATCGTGCGCTGACCAAGCAGATTCATAGGCATTTTTTGGGGTGAAAATACTGAGCACAGGTATGTCTCCTCCCCAGTTAACGACCTCGCGAGTTGCATAGCTTCCGATGGCAACAATGAGTTGGTAGGGGGGATCCTGACGTTCTGGCAACGTAGTTTTATGGAGGTTAATGATACTGAAACCGGGGTTTCCCGGCAGTGTTTTGTTGACTGTGTCCTGGAGTGAGCCGGCGGTTTCAAGGTAATAGGAGGCGTCGCTGGATAATAGCAATAGGATGTCTGCCTGTGTTGCTGGGCACATCAAAAGTGAAAGGACAAGGAGTCCCGTGGTGGAGAGGGTTGCAAAGATACCTTGTTTCCTTCCCGGTCGCTTCAACATGTCTTCCCTAGGTAACGCTGCTATTGAGCGTAAGACCTTCCATCCCCCAGCCACTATGATTTTGTCTGGAGCAATAAGGTCAAACACATCAAAAATTCAGTACGAGACGTAAAAAAAGTCTGGTTTCAAAAACATTGTTTTGAGCATGCTCCATATAGTCACCCCCCAAGTTTTGGCCGATAAGTGACAGGTTTCCAGTGCTTGAACCCACAGCAAAATCATAACCCAGATGGGCGTCTACCCGGACAAACTGTTCTACAGGGTTGCCATCACGCCAATCCGCTGCGGTCATATGGTAGATATTGATGCCTGAGGACCAGCCTGCAGGAAATCGCTGAAACAGCAGCAGGCCTGCCGTGTGTCGCGGTGCGCGTTCGTCATGATCCTTGATCTGAAAGTAGGGTTCATAGCGGGAGATATAAAAACTGTCCACATCCCGATAGCTGTAGTGGGCATTGATCAGAGTGCGCTCGGTGGGCTGGTAGCGGAGTTGTAGTTCCGCTCCCCGCGTTACCCAGCGACTGTTATTGTCGCGGACTGATATGGTTTCATCCAGACCGAGCGACGGAATACCCAGATCGGCAGGTGCCTGGTAGGTATCGATGCCATCTTTAACAGATTCTCGAAACAGTCTGACATCAAAGGTCAGCCCCTGTGTGGGTAATTGGGCCAGATAGCCCAGTTCAAGGCTTTTCAGTCGCTCTTCCTCGACGTTTTCAGCAGATTTCCGAATCGCCTGGACCAGTATCTGGTCGGCGAGAATATCCACATTCAGCTCCCGGGCCTCACCTAGTGAGGGGGAGCGCCGACCAATGGCATAACCTATGCGAAGGGTGTGGAGAGGATTGAAGTGGTAATTGGCGGCGATCCTGCCGGATGCAATGGTGTCCACCAGGACGTTGTTTTCGATCATCAGACCGGCATTCATAGTCCAGTGGGAGCTGGCCTCCCACTCCAGGTGCCCGAAGAGTCGGCGACTGGTCAGCGATTCATCGCCACTATGACCAAACACTGTTTTGCCACTGATATTGTCGTAGCGCAGGCCTGCCCCCCAGGTGGCTCGCAAATCGGGGGTCAGGTGCAGGCGATGTTCCAGTTCTACGTCGTAGCGCTCTGAATCAATGCCCTGAAAGCCGACGATATAGTGTTGATCTTCAATATCCAGGGTCGGGTCAATCATCTGAAAAAAGCCCGGCACCTGTTCCGGGGTAATGGTGAATCCGAGTTCCTCCGACAACAGGTTGGAAACCAGCCCCTGGTTGATATAGTTCTCACCCTCAATTCGGTTGTGGTACAAATGGATTTGCAGCCCGTCGCCGTTGACCAGATCCCGGTTCCACTTCAGGGACTGGTATTGGTTTTTGAACTGGACATCAGCGTACTCCGCCGGACTGTCCGCATCACCCCAACCAGAATTGTTGTGTGTGTACCCGGCTTGCAGGTCGAATGTATCTGTAATATTCGGTGTGTACATAGCGCGCAGGTTCAGGGCCAGCATTTCCCTGCCGTCCTTCATTGACCCCTGGTTGTCTCCGGAACTTACCGGTGGGAAGCCGTCGTTATGCTGGTAATTAAAACTGACACGGTAATCCAGCTTGTCGGCATTGCCGCTGTAGCGAACAGTGGTTTCCCGGGTTTGCTGGTCTCCTGCTGTCACGCCGACCTGCCAGCCACGCTCCTGCACAGGTTTGCGAGTGATGATGTTTACCGCGCCCAGAAATGCATTGGAGCCGAAGGCCGGGGCATTTGACCCCCGCACAATCTCAATATGGTCAATATCCTCCAGACTGATACCCAGAGAGCCCCATTCAGTATTGGCAAACACCGGGTCATAGATGGGCCGGCCATCGACCATGATTTCCAGATGGTTCGGAAACTCGCGGCCAAAGCCGTGATAACCAATACCGTAGCGATTGCCATTGATATAGTAGGACTCGAAGCCGGGCACCAGGCGAAAGACATCGACCCAGGTCATGGCGCCGGAAGCCTTGATCAATTGTTGGTCGATAATGGTGACACTTGCGGGAACCTGGTTCAGGGGCTGAACCATCCGCGCCACGGAGGAAACCGATGGTAGCTCACCGAGCATATCCTCTTCAGTAATGAACGCGGATTTGGGTTGACTGAGAACCAGCTGGCTGAAGAGTAAACCCGTTACTGTCAGGCTCAGTGTGGCGCGAGACATAACGTGCTCCCGGGAGAATTGGCGTGATATTTTTGCAGGGACATATTCTAAGTCCCCGATGCGGGAATATCAGCTGTTTATTGCTGCGTGGATAAAGAAACCCCCCTGTATATCCTGTGATCGGTTTGAATGTCAGAGTTGCAGTGTCCCTCCAATAGCAGCAGTAGAGCCTGATTCGGGCTAAAATACCTAGTTATGATTGAGGAGAGTAACTGATGTCGCTGGAAGATAGTCGTCGCGAATACCAGTATGGACGCTTGCGCAGGGAATCACTTAAGGATTCTCCCTTTGAACAATTCAACCTGTGGATGGAGCAGGCCATTCACTCGGATTTATCCGATCCCACAGCGATGTGTCTCGCCACGGTCAATGCCGAGGGTAAACCCTGGCAGCGCACCGTATTGTTAAAGGGCATGGATGAGAGAGGGTTGATGTTCTATACCAACCTGGGTAGTCGCAAAGCCAGAGAGATGTCAGGCAACCCGAATGTCAGCCTCATTTTCCCCTGGATGCGGATGGATCGGCAGGTGATTGTCGGCGGGCAGGTGGAAAGACTCACGAAAACCGAAGTTCTTAGCTATTTTCTCAAGCGCCCACGGGGGAGCCAGCTGGCAGCCTGGGCCTCGCAGCAAAGCAGTCGGCTCAGCTCCCGGCAGGC
>CATLZI010000071.1 GCA_950063125.1 uncultured Porticoccus sp.
GGTATCCGGGCCGCTTGATGCGGTGTTCATTGCGGTTGGGGGTGGCGGTTTGGCGGCGGGGATGGCGGCATACATTAAGTATGTGCGACCTGAAGTCAAGGTGATCGCTGTGGAGCCCGAGGATGCTGCCTGCCTGGATGCCGCGATGAAAGCGGGTCGTCGGGTGCGCTTGAAGCATGTGGGCCTGTTCGCCGATGGAGCGGCCGTTGCCCAGGTTGGCAAGGAACCCTTTCGGGTACTCCGCAATACCATTGATGAAGTGATTACCGTGTCGGTGGACGAGATCTGTTCGGCGATCAAGGATACCTTTGAGGATACCCGATCCATTTGTGAGCCCGCCGGGGCGCTGGGCCTGGCCGGATTGAAAAAATATGTCGAGCGCACCGGGGTAAAAGGGCAGACGCTACTGGCGGTGGATTGCGGCGCCAATATCAATTTCGACCGGCTTCGCTATATCTCCGAGCGCACGGAAATCGGTGAAAAACGCGAGGCGATTCTGGCGGTGACGATTCCCGAACAACCGGGCAGCTTCAAGGCCTTTTGCACCTCTCTCAGCAAGCGCAACATTACCGAGTTCAACTATCGCATGGGCGATCCCGCCGAGGCCCATATTTTTGTCGGTGTGCAGGTCTCCGGTGACGAGGATCGTCAGCAACTGGTGGCGGACCTGACCGACAAGGGGTATCCGCTGGTGGATATGACCGACAACGAAATGGCCAAGCTACACATTCGCCATATGGTCGGCGGCCGCGCGCCGGAGGCGACCGAAGAGGTGGTGTACCGCTTTGAGTTTCCCGAGCGGCCCGCGGCCCTGATGAATTTCCTCAACCAACTGGGTGGGCAGTGGAATATTTCCATGTTCCACTATCGCAACCACGGCGCTGCCTACGGTCGGGTTCTGGTGGGCCTGCAGGTGCCATTGGGCGAACAGAAGTTGGTGAGTCAGTTCCTTGACCAGCTGGGTTACACCTGGAAGGAAGAGACCCAAAATCCCGCTTACCAGTTTTTTCTGAGCTAGCATCGGGGAAAAACGGGGAGGATAGTGGCGTGCTGATAGCCCGGCGATTCCAGGCCATGTTGGCGATTGCCAGAGGCCCCTTCCTGCTGTTGACGCCGGCGGTATTGTTTCCCGCTGCCGCGGTCAGTTTTCAGTTAACCGGCGGACTGCCGCTGGATCTGCTGTTGTTGATTGTTGTGGGCGCACTGGCGGCTCATGTGGCGGTCAACGCACTCAACGAATACCAGGATTTTAAAAGCGGCCTCGATAATACCACCCGTCGAACGCCGTTCAGCGGTGGTAGCGGGACGCTGCCTGACAGGCCTGCCCTACTGGGCACTGCGCTGTGGCTTTTTATCGGTGCCTTTCTCCTCATGGTGCTGATCGGCGCCTACCTTTCATGGCGGGTGGGGCCTGGAATCCTCTCGCTGGGCCTGTTGGGTGGATTGATTATCGTTGCCTACACCCGCCTGATAAACCGAATGCCGATGGCGTGCCTGGTATCCCCCGGTGTGGGTTTCGGGCTGCTGATGGTTAACGGGACCGTCTATGTTTTGACAGGGGATTTTTTCGCCGCTGGACAATCCGTTGGCTGGGCGGTGTTCTTTCTGGTCAATGCCCTGTTATTGCTCAATCAGCTCCCGGATATCGATGCAGATCGGGCGGTGGGTCGACGTCATTTTCCGGTACTGCTGGGGGTGGTGGCCAGTGTTCGTATTTACAGGTTGTTGCTGCTGGGCGCATACGGTTCTGTGGTGATCGGCGTGGTGCTTGGCCTGTTGCCATGGCCGGCATTGCTGGCATTGGCGACCCTGCCACTGGGGCTGATGATTACCCGTGATCTGCTGGGTAGTAGCGGCGATATTCCCGCCATGGTGCCCGCCCTGGGCAAGAATGTGTTGCTGGTGTTGTCGACCCCGGTGCTGCTGGGCATCGGCATTTTGCTGGGTTAGCACGTTATCGGGACGGCCCGTTCAGGGCAGCTGCAAATGCGCTCGCATTAACCGGAAAATATCCCGTTGGCTCATCAACGCTGGAACTTCCCGTCCGTCAAGCCCCTCCAGAAACACGGGAACATCGACCCCGGTGTGCTGTTCCCATCCCCCTTGGGGTGGAGCGTTGGTGGCATAGCCCACAGCCATCAGATCACCGTGTCGGGTTTTCAGTACGGCGTAATACCCCGGCGGGTATTGGGGACTTTGCAGCGATTCTGTCAAGGCCATATAGTTGTCGGGCAGGGGTAAAATCTGGCTGGCCTGACCATGATCTGCCGTGACGATGACCAGGGTGCCGGGATGCTGTTTGGCAAATTCGCGCCCGACCGCCACTGCACTGTCCAGCGCGCTCAATTCACCCATCTGACCACAGGGGTTGCGCCGATGGGCCTGCTTGTCGATGGATGCTCCCTCGACCATCAGAAAGAACCCCCGCGAAGGATCTCTGGTTAACCGGGCAAGTGCCTTTCGGGTCATTTGGGCCAATGTCGGTATGCCGTTGTGTCGGGGATTTTTCAGGCAGCCAAAAGGCGTGGCGAACACGGGTTTTCCTGACGCCAGTTCGACAGCCTCGGCTTTGCGGTCGCCGCTGCCGATCCATTCCACCGGCAGATGTCCCGGTGAAAACAGGCCGAGCAGTCGTGGCTGATCCGATGCATCCCTTTGGCCGATATGGTCGATCAGTTGATAGCCATGAGACCTGGCCTGGTCCAGCAGTTGCGCACCCACATGATTTTTCTGGGCAAAGTATTTTTTTCCACCACCGAGTAAGACATCAACGCGGGCATCAATGAGTTGTTCTGCGATGGAGCCGGGGCCGCCCTGCTGTTTCGAGTCGATGGCGCACTGCTGAGAGGGCGGCGCGTAGCTGATGGCGCGATTCATATCCTCCGGTCCCTGACAGTTGCGGTGTGCTGTATGGGCAACAAAAGCGGCGGGGGTGGCATCGGTCAGGCTGGCGGTGGTGACCAGCCCGGTGAGGAATCCAGATTCGCGGGCGGCCTGCAGGATAGTGGGCTGGTCGAAGTCCGTTCCGGCGCTGGTGGCAATGCGGCCAATGCTGGTGAGTTGACCGGTGGCCAGCGTCGACGCGGAGTTGGCGCTATCGGCGATAAAAGTGAACCGGTCTGGTCGGTTTTCCAGCAGGGTCTGTACCCGGACAGAACTGCGCACCGGCAATTGTTCCATCGCCAGGAGACCTTCTTCCGGCCCGAGTAGGTAATTGCGCGCCATGGTGATTTGGTGTTCATCCATGCCATCGCCGATAAAAAGAATCACATTGGCTGGCTTGACGGTGTCGCCGAATACTGCGCCAGTAGCGAGGAGCCCGCTGATGAGAAGCGTTGCCAGTATTCGACGGAACTTAAGCATCGTCTTGCCTGGTGCTACTCGATAGGCACTTTCAACAGATCCCCCAGTTTTCGGATCTGTATGGCATCAATACCGGATCCGGCGAGGGCGTCGGAAATAACCACCAGTCGGTCCTCCGGGGTAAACTCGGCCCGTTCAATGAGGATGTTGGCCGCTGTGGCGAGGGTCTTTTCCGGGTCTTCACTGAAGTTGATACGGAAACTCAGGACGTTGCGGTTCAGTACCAGCTGACGGCGAGTGCGACTGTCGTTGGTAAAGGCGCAGATAATCGGTGCCTGGGGATGGCAGTTGGTGACATAACCTGCCATGCGTCCCCGGCGGGTGGGCACAATAATGGCCTTGGCTTTGATTGATTCAGCCAGCTTCACGGCGGCGGCGGCAATCTCTTCCTTGTCATTTTTGAGAATCAGGTTATCGGTAAAGCGAAGGCCCCGGCTGAGCTCGATGGAACGGGCAATTCGATCGAGAATCTCCACGCATTTAACCGGGTATTTGCCGATGGTGGTTTCGCCGGACAACATGATCGCGTCGGCTTCTTCATAGACGGCGTTGGCCACGTCCGTGACTTCGGCGCGGGTGGGCATGGGGTTTTCAATCATGGATTCCAGCATGTGGGTGGCAACGATGACCCGTTTACCCTCCTGGGCGCAGAGACGGATAATGCGCCGTTGTACCCGGGGCAGTTTTTCAATAGCGATCTCCACTCCGAGATCACCCCGCGCCACCATCAAACCGTCCGACACTTTGATGATTTCCCGGACGTTCTTGACGCCCTCCTGGTCTTCGATCTTGGAGATCACCTTGATTTTGTCGGCTTTATCGCCGAGCAGTTGGTGGAGCTGATGAATATCTTCAGCGTCGCGCACGAAAGAGAGCGCAATAAAATCCACCTCCTGTTCGATGGCGAATTCAATATCGCGCTTGTCCTTTTCGGTAATGGCGGGAAGGTTTACCCTGATGCCGGGCAAATTCACATGGCGTTTGCTCTTCAGTACGCCGCCATCGACGACGCGGCAACGCATCACACGATCTTCCTTGCTGAGAACCTCGAGATTGATCAGGCCGTTATCCACGGTAATCTTATCGCCGATCTCTACATCGTCTATCAGGTTTTCATAGTTGATGCGGATGGAGCTCGCCTCCACGTCATCCTCGCCCCGCGCAACCACCGAGATTTCATCACCCTGCTTCAGGTCGAGCTCATTGTGGATGTCGCCGGTGCGAATTTCAGGGCCCTGCGTGTCTATCAGAACGGCAATCGGATGATGGCGTTTTTTGTTGAGAGTTCGTACTGCCTTGATAACCCTGGCGTGGGATTCATGGTCGCCGTGTGACATATTGAGTCGCACTACGTTCATACCGGCGTTGGCCAGTTGTTCCAGCATGTCGTAGGACTCGGTAACGGGTCCTATGGTACAAATAATCTTGGTTTTGCGCATATCGAGAAGGCTTCTTGACCTGACTGGACTAACGAATCTGAATAATATCCCGTTCGGTAACGATGGCTTGTAATGGGATATCCCAGGGTTGCGGAGCAATACTATCAGTTTCCTGACAGCTGTGGGCTAAACCGATGAATTTGGTCAGCCCGAAAGTCTGACTCAGGGTGCGGTCGTAAAAGCCGCCGCCCATGCCCAGCCGGTTGCCCTGTCGATCAAAGGCGACCATAGGTAACAGAACCACGTCTATAGCCAGCAACGGAACGATTCGATTGCGACGCAGGGGAGGCTCGGCTATACCAAAGCGATTGCTTGTCAGCGGTTGTCCTGTGCGGTAGCGGACAAAGTGCAGGCGGTTCTGTTTCAGGGGGTGCAAGACGGGTAGATGGCAGGCTTTGCCGGCCGCTTCGGCGACTCCCATTGCTATACGCGGGTCTATTTCGCCGTCATTGGCCAGATAGAAAGCGATGTTCTTGCCAAACAGAAAGACCGGTAGCCGACATAATTGCCGGGCAAGTCCGTGACTGGCATCGGCTTGCTGTGGTGCGGACAGCGACTGGCGTTTTTGACGCATTTCTTTACGAATGGCTTTGTTGTCCATCGCTGCTCGGTCTTATTCTGTGTTGATTGTAGGATCCCCGGAAGTGCCGCTGTCAATGTGGCCTTGAACCGTAAAGTTCAAGGTGGTGGGTAACGCAATACTTTAGGCTTTCCGTCACGCGGACTTGCACACCGTACAGACTGTTACCCTCCAGGTTACAGATTATCGGCTCAAGGACTTGTCGACTGGCAAGCACCCCAGGGCGTTCCGACAGTATAGCTCAGAGAGTCGTCAAAAGGAGGAGGTGGAAGGCTCAAAACTTTCCAGGGCGGAGGAAAGTTTGCGATCCAGGCGCTGAAATGCCTCGGCGGAAAGGCTATGGCTGGCGGTTTGGGCTTCCAGCTTGGATAGGTCATAGGTGAGGTTCAATGCCGCCATCACGGCAATACGCTCCAGTCCGATAACGCCACCACTGTTGCGGATTGAACGCATGCGCTCATCCAGTGCTCGGGCAGAGAGCAGCAGGGCATCGCGCTCCTCTGGCGGACAGCTGACCTGGTATTCCTTGTCGAGGATGCGGATGTTGACAGTCTGCGGGTTCATCCGGTTCAGCCTTCGTTATTGAGGTTTTTGAGTCTGACAATCATGTGCTCAACCCGGTTGCGAGCCAGTTCATTTTTTTCCAAGAGCTTGCTGCGTTCCTTTAAAAGGGTTGATTCACGCTCGCGCAGGGAGAGGTTTTCTTTCTGCAGGCGCGCACAGATATTGATCAGTCGATCAATTTTCTGTTCAAGGGTTTGTAAATCTTCTGACATGGACCCAACCGTGAATATAATTGCAGACCACTATATTGTGCCCTAACACGCCGGTCAATAATCCTTACAGTGCTTCGAGAAATATTGTCTAGCCCGTTATGGGAGCTGGGGTTTTTATTTCTGCCATACGGCGGGATGATTGGCCTTGGGAAGGGTGGTAGGATTCCCCCTTCATTTGCTTGCCGGAAATACAGGTGGATATGGACTTTAATGACATTGCCGATGCGTTTTTACGCGCCAATTTGCCGGGTAGCCCTGCCGAGTTGCATGGTCTGTTGTGTGGTCGTATCAATCCTGGGCCCCATGCCGGGGGACCAGAATTAATCACCATGGTCTGCCAGTTGCTTGATGTGGTCACGGAGCGGGTGGAGGATCTCGGCGACGTATTGCCGGATTTGCACCTTTTGTCACTTGAATCGATCAGCAGTGGCTCCTATGAGTTTCAACCCTTGCGGCCGGGTGACGAGGTCGAGCTGAATCAGCGCCTGCTGTCATTGGGAGAATGGTGTCAGGGTTTCCTGTTCGGTCTCGGTAGCGCCGGACTTTCCGAAGACGCGACGCTGACCGGGGATATCGCCGATGCGCTGGGTGATCTGGCCGCCATTTCCCAGATCGGAACACTGGATGAAGAAAGTGAAGAAGACGAGGTCAGTTATACTGAACTGGTCGAATACGTCAGGGTGGCCGTACTATTGGTCTATGCGGAGTTGAACAAGAAAGTCGACGACCCCCTGTCCCCAACACTTCATTAGATTTTTACCGCCAGGATCCTTTCCGGAGACACCGTAATCATATGATCAGCAAGCAGGAATTTGCCCGCCGCCGCCGGACTCTTATGGAGCTGATGACAGATAACAGCATTGCCGTCATCAGCGGCGCTGCCGAGCGCATTCGCAATCGGGATACGCATTACCCCTATCGCCAGGATAGCGATTTTTATTATCTGACCGGTTTTTCGGAGCCCGAGGCCGTGCTGGTACTCATCCCCGGTCGCGAACAGGGCCAGTTCCTGCTGTTTTGCCGGGAGCGCAATCCCGAGCGTGAAATATGGGATGGCTATCGGGCTGGTCCGGAGGGAGCATGCAGCGAATACGGTGCAGACGACGCGTTCCCCATCGACGATATTGACGACATTCTGCCGGGTCTGCTCGAGGGCCGAGAAAAGGTCTATTACGCAATGGGTAGGGATCCCTCTTTCGATCGCCACCTGATGGAGTGGATCAACAGTATCCGTTCCCGTTCGAGGGCTGGGGCCAGTCCGCCGGGGGAGCTTGTCGATCTCGATCATTTTTTGCACGAGTTGCGGCTGTTCAAGAGTGCCGGTGAGCAGAAAATCATGCGGGCGGCGGCGAGTATTTCTGCCAGAGCCCATTGCCGCGCCATGCAGGTCTGTCGTCCTGGCATGTACGAGTATCAGTTGCAGGCCGAGATTGAACACGAATTCGCCATGGCCGGTGCCCGTTTCCCGGCCTACAACTCTATCGTCGGCGGGGGCGCCAACGGTTGCATTCTTCACTACGTGGAAAACAGTGCCAAGCTGACCAGTGGTGACCTCGTGCTGATCGATGCCGGGTGTGAGCTGGAGCACTATGCCTCCGATATTACCCGCACATTTCCGGTGAACGGCCGTTTCTCGGCTGAACAGAAAGCGATTTATGACGTGGTATTGCAGGCCCAGCTTGAAGCCATCGAAGCCTGTAAGCCGGGCAATCACTGGAATGAACCTCACCAGACCACGGTGAGAGTTATCACTGACGGTCTGGTGGAACTGGGTATTCTCGACGGCGAGCGGAATGAACTGGTGGAAACCGGGGCCTATCGCGACTTCTATATGCACCGAGCCGGCCATTGGCTGGGTATGGATGTCCATGATGTGGGCGATTACAAGGTGCACGATGAGTGGCGATTGCTGGAGTCCGGGATGGTTCTGACCGTCGAGCCCGGTATCTATATTGCCAGGGATAATCCCCGGGTCGATGAGCGCTGGCGGGGCATTGGCATACGCATTGAAGATGACATCCTGTTGAGTGGTTCGGGTGCGGTTGTGCTGAGTGCCGATGCGCCCAAGACAACCAGTGATATTGAAACCCTGATGGCCGGCAAATGAAAAGCCGCGCTGTCGCCGAATCTGCGGTGGATATCGCCATTGTCGGCGGTGGCATGGTGGGGGCCAGTCTGGCATTGCTGCTGTCCCACCTGAAGGCAGGCTGGCGTATTCGGGTGATTGAATCCTTCCCCCTGCAAAGCACTGCAACCCTGCCGCCAAGTTTCGACGGACGCTCTACAGCGCTTTCTCACAGCAGCCGGGAGATTTTTGAGTTACTGGGGCTCTGGCAATCGCTGCATTCCGGTCTCACTGAGATTCGGCAAGTGCACGTCTCCGACCGGGGCCATTTTGGCAGGGCCCGACTCACGGCTGCCGAGCAGAACCTGCCCGCGCTGGGCTATGTGGTCGAGAACCGCCAGTTGGGCGACGTATTGATGGCTGCGCTGCAGCGGGCGCCGGGTGTGGAAGTAACCGCACCGGCTCAGGTCGTGGCTGTCAGCCCGTCGAGCCGGGGCATGCAGTTACAGGTTTCCTCCGATGACACGGATGCCGTCGAGATGATCAGTGCCGATCTGCTGGTGGTGGCCGACGGTGCACAATCCCAAACCCGTCAACGGCTGGCGATTGATTCCCGGTGTAAGGATTATGGGCAGGCTGCCGTGGTTGCCAATATCGGGTTGCAGCTGGATCATGGCGGCATCGCCTATGAGCGCTTTACCGATCTTGGCCCGATGGCCATGTTGCCACTGCAGCCAATGGCCGGAGAGCACCGCTGTGCAATGGTCTGGACCATGCCGCCAGAGCAGGCGGCTGAATTGCTGGCGGCTGATGAGGCGGAATTTCTCGCCCGTTTACAGCAGCGGTTTGG
>CATLZI010000072.1 GCA_950063125.1 uncultured Porticoccus sp.
CAAACGGCTGTTCCGCGACAAACCACAGGCCGCCAAACACGCCGGGGCCATAGCAGAGCGCCGTGGCCCACTCCCCGGCGGCAGTGTAGGAAAGCGGACGCTGCCCGGCGTTATACAACACCCCCAGCACCGCTAGCGGCAGCGCAAAAACCAGAATCCACAACTGCTGGACAAACAACAGCACCAGCAGCCCCAGGGCACCACCGGCAGTCAGACTGATCAGGCCGTGATAAAAGGCGGTGCGGACACTGCCGTCGTGAATACGCACCCAGGAATCGTACTTGAAGGTGTCGGCGCCCAGCTGCCAGTCCTTGGCATCATTGAGCAGGTTGATACCGTGTTGCAGCAGCACCACAGCCAGGGTCGCCGACCATAGCGCAGTGTGACTGAGCGGCATTTCCGCCAGCAGCCAGACCGCGACGCCGGGCAGTATCGATACAAGGTAGACAGCAGGGTTGAGCGCCTGCCACCATCTGACCGATGAGAATTGCTCTACACGCTCAACGTTCAAACAGGCTGTCAGGCCATTGCCCCGGCTTGTGGTGAACGGAAATTATCCAGGGCCGCCTGAAACCAGTGGGGGTTGTGGCGCTCGGAATCGATCACTTTCCGGTAAACCTCCCCGGTATCGGCGTCGTTCGCCCCCAGCGACTGGTCGCGGAAACGGGGATAGATATCCTGGTATTCCCGCTCTTCCACCCGAATCGCCACCTGCAATGCCTTTTCCACTACCCCGTCGGGGTTCATGGCAATCAGCTCGTCACAATTGCTACGAATAGCTTCCAGGGCGTCGATAGCGCGCTGGGTATCTTCACCCCGTTGTGGCACACCGATATCGCTGTACAGCGCCCGCAACCAGACCGCGTGCAGCTTCTCCTCACCGGCTACTTTGCGGAACAGGGTCGCCAGCTCCGGATAACCGGCCTTGCTCGCCCAGCGGGCAAACTCGGGGTACATCACCCGGTTTTCGTACTCCTCCACATCCACAAACGATGCCGCCGTCCCGGCCATATCATCAGACTGGCAGGCAGCCGCAAAGCACCCGAAAATCATCTCTTCGCTAATCTCAGCCTTTTCCATTGCTTTTCTCCGTGAAAGTCGTTCGGTTGGTAACGGGGTGTAACTGGAACAGCTACATTAACCTGTAACAGGGACTGGCAATACCTTTTGGATCATATTGTGGGTGGATGACCATTGATGACTATTGAGAGTCATCGCAACTAACGCTTCCACATTACAGCGCGACCCAATGGCAGCGTTAGCCAACAGCGGTAATACCCTCTATTTGTACAACACTCATGGCTTCCGAACGTTCGATAATTTTGACAATGGCGGATTGAATGGTCTCATCCTCCCGGGCATCGCTGATACTGGAAAAACGCTGTTCCTGTATTTCTGCTCCCTCTTCCAGGCAGAACTTCACTGACACCCCATCCGCGCAACCAGCGGTCTTGCCAAAATATTCTATGGTAATTTCCGGATAGCCCTGGCGGCTCATTTTGACCCGCTTGGCTATACGTTTTTTGGACTTTTCAAGATTCATAAAATCACCCTTCAGTGGGGGGGAGTATAACGCCAAGCATTGAAGCTGATCGTGGGGTTTCTAATCTGACTCCAAATAATTTGTATTAATAGGTGATTGCCATTGCTGGTTGACGTGTTAGCGCATCAGCCTTTCCGTCAGGAACTGGCTACAGGCTTTAACCCGGGCATTACTACGCAAGTCCCGATGGGTCAGCAGCCAAAGGTCCGACTGAAACTCGCGGTCAAGTGAGCCTAATGGGAGCAGCCCGTCGGCGACATCATCAGGCAGCAATGCAACCCCGAGACCGGCTTTCACCAGGGCCGCCATGCCCATCAGCGTATTGGCGCGGGCCACAATGCTGACTGCTGAACAATGTTTCTCCAGCCACTGCATGGGTTTGAGTCGCAATAAAGCACGCTCCGGGCCAATCACCGGCATGCCACTCAATGCCTTTGCCGTGAAAACCCCGGATTGGCCATGGGCGAACCTTTCCGAACCATATAGCCGCCAGGGCATTGTCATTAATTTTCGACCCACCAGATGCTCCGGAGGGTTATTGGTGGCACGCAGGGCGATATCGGCTTCCATCCGTGAAAGATTGAGATCGTCACCGTCAGCAAGGAGCTCTATCTCAATACCCGGGTAAAGTGCCCGGAACTCCGCAAGCAAGGGCGGCAGCTGGTAATAGGCAAAACCGTCGGGGCAAGTAATACGCACCTTGCCTTCCAGGGTTTGATCGCCGCCGAGAATCATTCGATCCACATCGTCAATGGCCTCGGCAACCTGTTCCACTCGCACCATCAACAGCTCACCGGCACCGGTCAACTGATAGCGGGCATCCCATCGCTCGAACAGACGCACGCCGAGTTTTTCCTCCAGCCCCTTGATTCGCCGGAATACCGTGGAGTGATTGACACCCAGTCGCTTGCGGGCACCCGTAAGACTCCCGGTTTCCGCAACCGCCTGAAAATACCGCAGATCATCCCAACTATCCATAACGATGACTCACCCCGCTATTGTTTGCATTTTTGCAAATATCGTTTGAACATAATGAGAATTATATTTCATATTTGCAACAATCATACTGCACCTGAACCCATTCACTTACAGAGGATCGCAATATGAACAAGTACGCAAACCACGGCACCGCCCTGCTTCGCATCAGCCTTGGCATTATCTATATCGCCCACAGTCTGTACCTGAAACTGGTGGTATTCACCCTGCCCGGCACAGCCGCCTTCTTTGCAAGCCTCGGCTTGCCCGCTATAGCGGCCTACGCCACGTTTATCGTTGAGGCAATAGGCGGTATTGCATTGCTGCTGGGCTATCAGGCCCGCTGGGCGGCACTGGCATTGATACCCGTCGCACTGGGTGCCACCTGGGCCCACAGTGGTGCGGGCTGGGTATTCAGCAATGCCGGTGGTGGCTGGGAATACCCGTTGTTTCTCGCCATCACCACGGCGGTCATTGCCCTACAGGGCAACGGTAGTCTGGCATTGCAACGCAATGCATGAGTCAACCCGTTAACCTGGAGCTATGCCGATGCACAAACACATCCGGGCAAACGAGCGGGGCAAACGAGCGGGGCAGCACGCTGCTGCCCTGGCTCCGAAGCTATCACAGTTTTTCATTCAACCGGTATTACGACCCCGCGCGGATGGGCTTTGGCCCCCTGCGGGTAGTTAATCAGGATTGGGTGGCCCCCGGTGGCGGCTTCTCCAGCCATAGTCACCGTGACGCTTTGATCATCAGCCTGGTCACGCACGGTGAGATGGTTCACCGGGACAACGCCGGTCATGAACGTTTACTTGGCACCGGAGACTATCAGTATATGAGTGCGGGTAGCGGCATCCGTCACAGCGAATTCAATGCCAGTGATACCGAGCCAATGGAATTTGTACAGATCTGGGTAACACCCCGCCACAAAAATACAGCACCTGCTTACCAGGTCCGGCATTTTGACGATGCGGCGACGCTGCAGCCAATCGCCGCCGGGGAGGTGGATGTGGATACCAAGGCCTTTCAACTGGATCAGGACATCCGTATCTGGCAACTGCAACTCAACGCCGGAGAACACATCCAGCAAAACCTGCCCGATCAATGGCAGCGCCGGGTGCAACTTGTCAGGGGTGAAGTCACCCTGGAGAACATACTGCTGCAACCCGGCGACGCACTGGAATTCGGCCCAGACTTATACCCGAATCAGGTAACGACCTATCGGGCCAACAGCAACAGTCTGGCGCTGATCTTCGATATTCCCGCACACCACCAACAGAGGACAACCCCATGAATCCACTCGACCAAACTGCTCTGCAACAATTGTTTACCCATGCCCGCACCCACAGCAACTGGCAGGATCGCGGCATCGCCGCCGATACCCTGCGCCAGCTCTACCAGCTCACCGCCATGGGGCCCACCAGCATGAACGCCCAACCGGGACGGTTTGTATTCCTCACCACCCCGGCGGCCAAACAGCAATTGCTACCGGCGCTGGCAGAGGGCAACCGCGACAAAACTCTGGCTGCACCCGTCACCATTATCGTCGCCCACGACCCGGCCTTCTACCGTCACCTGCCGGAACTGTTCCCACACATGCAAGGGGCTGACAAAATGTTTGCCGACAACGAGGAACTGGCCCAAAGCACCGCCTTCCGCAACGGCACCCTGCAGGGAGCCTGGCTGATCATGGCCGCCCGTGCACTGGGACTGGACTGCGGCCCGATGTCCGGTTTCGACAACGGCAAAACCGATGAGATTTTCTTTACTGAAAATGGCTGGAAATCCAACTTCCTGATCAACCTCGGCTACGGCGATTCGCAAAAACTCCACCCCCGAGGCAAGCGGCTGGAGTTCGAAGAGGCCTGCCTGCTGCTGTAGCATTGAGCCCACAACAACCAACGCTGGTGCACCGATGGGCACCAGCATTCTTCATTCAGAAAATCGAAGCATTATCGAGGCATGGAATAAAGCAATAAAGGGGGCGGTGACTATTGAGAATAATTTGCAGTTGTCACCGACCCCTTTTATTGATTAACTCAAAAAAGCTTGGTTACCGGTATTTTATCCCAGTCAGTATAATAACAAGGTGGATTTTCACCCCTGATAAAGCACATAAGGCCAGCCATCAATCACGCGAGAAACGAGTGTGGGCTGTATGGCACTGTTGGGCCTAGCCAAATTAATGCCGATAGTTACCGATGGTACTCTCCTGACCGTTCTGGCTGGTATACGATCTCCTCAATACAGACACGCAAGAGTCCTCCGCCAGGCTTTGGCCATTCGATTTGATCTCCTTGCGAAAGACCGAGCAGGGCGCTTCCTACCGGGGCAAGAATTGAAATCTTTGTACCGCTAGAGTCCATATCTTTTGGATATACCAACGTCAAGTTGAACTCCTCCTGTGACGACTCTACCCGAAATCTTACAGTAGAATTCATTGACACAACGGTCGATGGAACCTTCTTCGGCTCCACTATTTCCGCCCGCGCCAGTTCGGCCTCTAATTCAGCTTTACCAGGAAATGTGCCATCTGGCACGGAGCCTAACAACGTATCGAGCCTATCTGCATCAAGCGATGAGATTACAATTTTTGGTCTAGTGTTCATATTCACTCTCTTCGTTGCATAGAATTGTTTGCCTGAGTTCCGCCCGGCGCCTCAAGAACCGGCACAGTTTACTGTGTCCAGTTGCCTGAGTTGTTAAAAGTTGACTGCATCGCTTTCTCGAATAAAGAATAAAAGGGGTCAGAATAAAAGGGGTCAATAAAAGGGGTCGGAGTGAATAAATTTCAGCTTTCCTGCGTCCGGCGCCGAAGGCGCGTAGTTGATTGATTTGTTAGGTGCCATCACGTTTCTGAATTGCCTCTTTTGCCCTATCAGACACAAGCGAGTCATACATTGCCTCAACGTGTTTTGGTTGGCTAATCATTACCTCGGCAATTAGGTTAACTAGGGCAAAGAGCTTATTTGCCGTTTCTATATTGTCTTTCATGTCTAAGCTGCCAGGGTGAACAGCGTTGTTTCCAACGACCCGCACAACATCAAGCGCTTGCTGAATTTTTGGAGGCAGGCCTTCTTTTACTAATTCAGCAATATCATCGTTAATGTTTTTACCTTTCTTTCCAAGCTCAATACATATCTTTTGGACAGCTAAACGTAAGAGCGCAGCCGCACCTCTTGGAGAGTCGTTTAATATTCTTCTTGCTTCGTCGAAATCTGCCTTTATGTCATCACTTAGATCAGGGTTAGGCGTAATTCCCGGAAGCTTAATAGGAAACACCAGATTCTGGTCTACCCAGATTGCATACTTCTCACAATTGTCACACCGTGTGAGACCCATATTATGATCAGCGTTGACACCAACACCTTCAAAATTCATAGATGGAAAAGCCCAACGCTGCTTGGAGTATGCAGAGCAGTTTGGACAATGAAATGTTTTAACACTGAACTCTGGGGATCTGTATGGAAGTGATTTATTAGTCATATGTTTCCTTGCACTTAACAGCTAACTATAACGACTCGGGCACGGAATAAAGGGGTCGGTGACCCCTTTTACGCTTTTACGGAGCTGACGCTTTTGCTAGCGGATTACTCACGCTGCAACTCCGGCTTCAGTTCCACCAGCTTGTCCACAAGGATATCTATCTCATCCGCGACATCCCGGTATGACTTTCCCTGTTGCCCGAGATCATCCAGTGCCGACTTGATCAGGCTAACGCTGGGTTTCTTTATTTCGTAATCGGCTCGCATCTCGGAGTCTGACAGTTCCTCCATAATTTCAGAAAATGCTTCCCATTCGTCGAGCCGCGGGTCTTCTTCGGCTAGATTACTCTCATGTTCTGTAATCAGCTTTTCGGCATCCGACGCAGTAAGACCCTTCTCCATCTTCAAGCCAAAGAACTTGCAGAATTCCTTTTGCTCTTTAGTCGGTGGCCGGCTCTCCCACTCTTTGACGTTATCCGGGTCCGATAATATTTGCGCAACCTCATGCCGGGCTTTCGTCTGATTCATTCCCTTCGTCGATCTTTTGAAGAATCGTAAGATAGCCAGAGCGTTCTCATCAGCCGGTTCATGCATGCCGATAAGATCCGAAGCCTGACCTTTTGAAATTGTCTTCCCCGCTTTTATTCCAAGATCGTCAAGTCGAGTCTTTTGACGTTCGGTGACATCGTCGAAATACCATTTCGGAAAAATATCTTCCTTTCCCACGATTTTGTGTTCTTCTGCTAATTTCCATCTCTCCCGAAGCCACTGTGATTCGTCGTCTTCCCTGCGCGACCGATCAACGCTCGGTTGCGCCCGAGGCTTCGATTCATCAGACGGGCGTCTCAGAAAATAAACCACTAGCGCGATCACAGCGATACCAACTATGTATTCCACAATGCCTCCTCAAGCCCGCTAACAGTATGTTAATGATGGCTTTGCCATCATAATAATTATTAGAGTGCATTCCTCATAATTCGGAGTTAGAAAATATACCTTCTCTAATATGCTAAATATCAATTGCTTATTCTTCATTTCGACAGGATGGCCTTATTAAAGAGGGCAAGCCCTCTTTAATTTTGCAGCTATTCTCGGCGGGACGTACAACAAACTTCATGGATGAGGTTGGCATGGCGAAATCTCTCTTTCTTGAATTTATTGTTTGGTTTGTGCAGGTTCGCAATTGCAGCAAACGAACCATTGATGTGTACCTGTGCTGGATCCAATATTTCATAGCGCTTTGTGGAAGGCAACTCTCGGGGACTTGGGGTTTTCTGATATCGAGGGTTTACTCGTCGTTCTAGCGGTGGAGAGGCCGGCATACAGAAGGAGGTGAGCAGCCCCCGCAGTCATCTGTAGGGGGCTTGGACAGGAAATCCGGGAATGGGTTTACTTTAATGAGCGCCACGCTGATGAGCACACCAACCTACTCATCGGCGCGGCATATTAGCTGGCGATGGCTTCCATGTCCTCCTCCGACCTCGCTACCGCCCGGTGCCGACCGAGGCCATTGAAGATGGCCTTGATCGCCGCACTGATAATATTGCGATGCACCCCTACGCCAAATATTGCCTGACCGTCGTCGATCTGCATTTCCAGATAGCACACCGCCTCCACCTCCGAGCCTGTTCCCAGGGCGTGTTCGTGGTAGTCGATGACGCGAATATTGCCGCCTAGGGCTTTTACCGCGGCGTCGATGGTGCCGTTGCCGATGCCGTTGACGGTTCTGGGCTTGCCGTCCTCGGTAAACCGGATTTGCACTTCAGTGGCGCCTTTATCGCCATGGCTGTGGGTGCTGACATCCGCCTCGGCAAAACTGTAGTCGCCGCTGTCCTGCAAATATTCCTGTTCAAACAGGGCGAAAATATCGGCGCTGGTGGCCTCGCGGCCCTCGCGGTCGGTGAAGGCTTTCACCACACGGCTGAATTCTATCTGCAGGCGGCGCGGCAGTTCCAGGCCGTACTGCTGTTGCAACAGGAAGCTGACCCCCCCCTTGCCGGACTGGCTGTTGACCCGCACCACCGCTTCGTAGCCCCGGTTCAGGTCGGCGGGGTCGATGGGCAGGTAAGGCACCTCCCAGATCTCGCCCTCCACCCGCTGGGCAAAGCCTTTCTTGATGGCGTCCTGATGGGAACCGGAAAAGGCGGTGAACACCAGTTCGCCGGCATAGGGATGGCGCGGATGCACCGGCAACTGGTTGCACTCTTCCACGGTGCGGCGAATGGCCTCGATACGGGAAAAATCCAGCCCGGGGTGAACGCCCTGGGAATAGAGGTTCAGCGCCAGGGTGACAATATCCACATTGCCGGTGCGCTCGCCGTTGCCGAACAGGCAGCCCTCGATGCGGTCCGCGCCCGCGGCTACAGCAGCCAGCGAATTGGCGACTCCCATCCCGAGATTGTGATGAGCGTGAAATCCGATCTCGGTTTCGTCCTGCAAAGCTGTGCGAAGGATGGTGATGCGATCGGTAACTTCATCAGGCAGCATGTAACCTGCCGAATCAACACAGTAGATTGTTGTTGCTCCATACCCTTCCATCAACAGCGCCTGCTCAACCAGGTGCTCGGGCGGCGTCATATGCGCCATCATGAGAAAGCCGACTGTATCAAGCCCAAGTTCCCGTCCCAGGCCAATGTGCTGTTCGGTAACGTCGGCTTCGGTGCAATGCGAGGCGACATGAACACATCCTGCCCCGCAATCGGCGGCCATCCGCAACTCATCCAGAGTGCCAATGCCCGGAACATGGAGTACCGAGATAGTCGCCTTTTTCACTACCTTGGCCACTGCCGAGATATATTCGCTATCCGAATGGAGTCCGCGACCGTAATTCAGGGATGATCCTCCCAACCCGTCACCGTGAGTGACCTGGATCAACGGCACCCCTGCGTCATCAAGCCCGGAAGCGATATCGACCATCTGATCCAGCGTGATCTGATGCCGCATGGAATGCATGCCGTCGCGCAGACACATATCATGCAGCTTGAGCTTTTTACCCCTAACCTGTTCTTCGAGTGTCATCATGCGTTCTCCTTCAATGGTGAGAGTTCAAGTCGGCCATCAA
>CATLZI010000073.1 GCA_950063125.1 uncultured Porticoccus sp.
GTGCTCTGTGGGAGAACATAATTGAATGCCAATGTGAAAATCGCACTGGTGATCCTGGTGTTAATCATCGTCTGGTTTGTCAGTGGATTGGTGACGGGTAATAGCGAGTCCACACCAGCGGACGATCCGGTGGTTACTAGTGAGCTGACCAAGGTCAGGGTTCGCTGGGGGGAGGCAGAGGACTATTCCCGCGAGATTTCCGCCCGGGGCAGGACGGTGCCGAATCGCCATGTGACCCTGCGGGCTGAAGTCAGTGGGCGGGTGGTAGCGGTGCCCGCGGACAAGGGGCAAGCGGTCGATGAAGGCGATACCATTTGCGAACTTGCCAAGGAAGACCGCGAGCAGCGGGTACAGGAAGCCCAGGCATCGGTCGCTCAGGCAGAAATCGACTATCGCGGTGCCCTGAAGCTGAAAGAAAAGGGCTATCAGTCCGATTCGGCCATTGCCCAGGCCAATGCACGTCTGGAAAGCACCAAAGCGACCCTTCGCCTCGCGGAAATCAATTTAGCCAATACCCGTATTGCGGCCCCATTTGCCGGTTTTGTCGACGACCGGCCCGTGGAGGTGGGCGATTACATGGACCGCAATCATATCTGTGCCGAGATCGTGGAAATGAACCCGCTGAAAGTGGTTGCGCGCCTTTCGGAGCGCGAAGTGGTTCGCGCCGAGGTTGGCGGTAAGGCATCGGTACGGCTGGCCACGGGGCAATTGGTCAGCGGTGAGGTGACCTATCTCAGTCACCTGGCCGAACCACAAACCCGCACCTATGAAATGGAGATCACCCTGCCGAACCCTTCTTTCCAGCTTCGCGCCGGTGTGGCCAGTCAGGTGATGGTGGCTACTCAAGTATTTCAGGCCCACCGTGTGCCGGCATCCCTGCTGGCCCTGGGTGATGGTGGTGAACTTGGCTTGAAAGTCATCGATCGGGATGATCGGGTGGATTTTGTCCTGATCGATCTGATCGGTGATGACGGCGAGGGCGTGTGGGTTGCCGGGCTACCGGAACGCACCCGTGTCATTACCGTTGGGCAGGAATATGTCTCTGCGGGTGAACAGGTGGTGGCAGAAGAGGAAGAAGCACTTCCTGTTGCAGAGGTTCAGTCTGCCCAATGAAGCTTCTCGAGCAGGCGATCAGTCGCGCCAGAGCCACCGTATCCATTCTGCTGTTTGTATTGATTGCCGGCGTGGTCGCCCGTTACCTGATCAGTGTTGACCTGAATCCCGATGTGACCGTGCCGGTGGTGATGGTGACGGTGACGCATCAGGGTATTTCCCCGGAGGATGCTAACCGCCTGCTGGTCAAGCCGATGGAAATCGAATTGAAATCACTGGACGGGGTGGAAGAACTCACCACCCGTGCCCAGGAAGGCTCGGCTTTTGCAGTTGTGGAATTTGAGATCGATATTGATATCAGTGCCGCACTGGCGGATGTGCGTGAGGCGGTGAACCGCGCCAAGGCGGAATTCCCCAATGATACGGATGAGCCGATCGTCAACGAGTTGTCGGCATCCCCCGAGCCGACCCTGGTGATTGCCTTTTCCGGTGAACAGCTTACCGAACGCGAGTTGTTTCATATTGTCCGCGATTTGCGGCTGGAAATAGAATCCCTGCCGGAAATTCTACAGGCGAATCTGTCGGGTGATCGCGAGGAGGTGGTTGAAGTCCTGCTGAACCCCTCCGCCCTCGAACACTACAACATCACGGCCGATGAACTGTTGAAAACCGTGGCGGCCAATAACCTGCTGGTTCCCAGTGGCGAGTACGACACGGCCAGTGGCCGTTTCGGGGTCAAGGTTCCGGGCCTTATCGAGGGGCGTGAAGACCTGATGGGCCTGCCGGTGAAGTCCAACGCCGAGGGGGTGGTGACGCTGGCGGATGTGGCAGATGTTCGCCGTACCTTTAAGGATCCCACCCCCTTCAGCCATATCAATGGTCGGCAGGCCATGGCCATTGAGGTGTTTAAACGCAACCAGGCCAATGCCATCAAGTCTGTCGCCTCGGTCAAGGCCCTGGTAGAAGGTTCTGCCGATACCCTGCCTCGGGGCGTCCAGATCGACTATATTTTTGACGCGTCTGATTTCGCCCTGCAAATGGTCAATGAGTTGCAGGGCAACATTCTCACCGCTGTTGCTCTGGTGATGGTGGTGGTGGTGTCCGCACTGGGTTTGCGCTCCGGGTTGCTGGTGAGCCTCGGGATTCCCTTTTCGCTGTTTGGTGCAACGATTGTTGTTTACCTGCTCGGCTACAGTTTTAACTTCATGGTGATTTTCGGTCTGTTGCTGGCACTGGGGATGCTGATTGATGGGGCCATTGTGGTGGTGGAATACGCCGACCAGAAAACCCTCTCGGGTATGTCGCTGCGCGATGCCTATGTGACAGCAGTACGCCGTATGTTTATGCCGGTGGTCGCTTCGACGGCAACGACGCTGGCCGTTTTTTTACCGCTCATGCTCTGGCCGGGGGTGGTGGGAGAATTTATGTCCTACCTGCCGGTGACAGTTTTTGCGGTGCTCAGTTGGTCACTATTGTATGCCCTGTTATTCGTGCCGGTACTGGGTGTGCTGTTTGGCCGAAAAAAAGATCAGTTGGCCCCGGCAACCGACGCCCCGGTCAGGGGAAGTGCTTATCTTGGTAAGCTTGGTGCTGCCTACGGCAAGTTTATTGGCTGGGCTCTGGCGCAGCCGGTATTGACGATTGCTTCGGTGCTACTGTTGTTGGTGACGATTTTTGTGCTCTACGGCACGTTTGGTCGTGGGGTGGACTTTTTTGTGGAGACCGAAGACCGTTACGGGATTGTGTCTGTGCAGGCCCAGGGCAATTTGACCATAGCTGATATGGCGCGACTGTCCCGGGAAGTCGAACTCCGGGTAATGGCAGTACCCCATGTAAAAACCGTGTACGCGGCGAGCCGGGGTAGCAGCATTGGCGGTAACCTCGAACGGGCCAAAGACCAGATCAGTAATATCCTGGTGGAGTTGGGGCGGGCCAGTGATCGCGACCGCACCAGCCGTGAGGTCTATGCCGATGTTCGTCGCGCCGTGTCCGGTATGGCGGGTATTGATGTGACGGTTAACCCGGTTCAGGGTGGTCCGCCGGTGGGTAAGGATATCCAGTTGCAGCTCTCTTCCGGAAATCGTCAGATCATGCGCGAGGAGGCCCGCCGGATTCGCTATTACCTGGAAAAACAGATGACCGGCTTGCGGGATATCGAGGATACCCTGCCTTTGCCCGGCATTGAGTGGGAGCTGGTGGTTGACCGCGCTGAATCGGCAATGCTGGGCGTCGATACCCTGCAGGTGGGCAATATGGTGCAGTTGGTGACTAATGGCATCAAGATCGGTGAGTTCCGGCCCGATGATGCGGAGGAAGAAGTGGAAATCAGGGTGCGGTATCCGGCGGCGGACCGCGGTCTATTTGCTCTGGATGAATTGCGGGTTACAACGCTTTCCGGAGCCGTGCCGGTCAGCACCTTTGTTGAACGCAAGCCCCGTCCCCGGCTGGACAGCATCCAGCGGATCGACCGGAGTGATGTGTTATTTGTGAAGGCCAATGCCGAAGATGGCGTGTTGCCGGATGACAAGGTGAAGGAAATCGCCGCCTGGCTGGAAACCGCCGACATCAATCCTGCCGTGAAAATCGCTTTTCGGGGCGCCAATGAAGAGCAGGAAGATTCCATCGCATTTCTCGGAGTGGCTTTCCTGATGGCGCTGTTTCTGATGCTGATTCTGATGGTCATGCAGTTCAACAGTTTCTACCAGGCGTTCCTGATTCTGTCGGCCGTGGTGATGTCCACGGCCGGTGTCTTGCTGGGTTTGCTGGTGATGCAACAGCCGCTGAGTGTCTTGATGTCGGGTATCGGCATCGTGGCGCTCGCCGGTATTGTGGTGAACAACAATATTGTGCTGATTGATACTTACAATCATCTGCGGCGGGAGGATAGTCATCTGAGCGCGCTGGATGCCGCTGTGTCGGCCGCCATTACCCGGCTTCGTCCGGTGCTGTTGACCACGGTCACAACAGCGGTGGGATTGCTGCCATTGGCCTGTAGTGTCAGTCTGGACTTTATTCACCGACAGATTGAGGTGAACGGTGAGCTCGCTTCATGGTGGCAGCAATTGGCCGCCGCGATCGTCAATGGCCTGCTGTTCTCGACGATTTTGACACTGGTGTTCACCCCGGCCATGCTGGTATTGCCCGAGTTTTTGCGGGCGCGTGTTATGCCTCGGTTGTCCGGCGTGCCAACTCAGCAGTCTGATTGATGGTGGTCGATCCTATGAAAAAGCTTTTTTCCCTGTTTTTTTACAGTTGGAGCACGGTGGCCTTTCTGGTCTCTGTGGTGGCCTTGCTTGTCCACCGGGACTTCGTCTGGCTGGGGGTTTTGCTGTCATCCGGTGCACCCCTTCTGAATGGTATCCGCCCCTACGATAACGGCTATTCGATCAACCGAAAATTGCGCCAGCCTTTGGTCTCCCTGTTCGTCATGTCGGGGGTGGCCTGGGTGTTGTTGACTGTTGCCGGGGGGGCATGGCCACTGTGGTTGGTGCTGGGCGTTCTGGGCGGTTTTCTGCTCAATACCTACTGGGCCAGTGTCGACGACAATGAGCTTCGGGATTGATCCGTGAGTCATGTCGCCGGAGACGATGCTGCCTTGATGCTTCGCGATCTGCTGGCCGAGGTGCGGTCCTGTACCCTGTGCAGGGATTTGCCACTGGGGCCGAGGCCGGTGTTGCGTGCAGAGTCGACGGCCCAGATCCTGGTAATTGGCCAGGCGCCGGGTACCCGGGTGCATGCCAGTGGTATTCCCTGGGATGATCCCAGTGGCGACCGGTTGCGTCAGTGGCTCGGGGTCAGCAAAGCACAGTTTTACGACGCGGGATTTTTTGCGATTATGCCGATGGGCTTTTGCTATCCGGGACGGGGGAAGTCTGGTGATTTGCCACCCAGGACAGAATGTGCGCCCACCTGGCATGAGGCGATACTGACCCGGTTGCCGAGGATATCCCTGACCCTGTTGATCGGCCAATATGCCCAGCGCTATTATCTCAAGGAGACTCAACACCGGACGCTCACTGAACGGGTCCACCACTGGCGGGATTATCTACCTGGTACTATGCCTCTGGTCCATCCTTCGCCTCGCAATCGATATTGGCTGGCCCAAAATCCATGGTTTGAGGCTGAACTGGTACCCTGCTTGAAACAAGAGATTGCAGTGAGACTTCAACACACGTGAAACGCTGTTTGCCGATTGAGCCATTTTAGTGGTCTGTTGCGCCACACCGATATCAGGGAATAGACATGAGTAACCAGTTTCTCGACCGATCAAATTTTATTCGTGTGCCGGTTAGCGGTTTGAAGCTGGGTATGCTGGTGACTGAGTTGGATCGACCCTGGCTGGAAACACCATTTTTGCTGCAGGGTTTTGTGATACGCCACCCCTCTGAAATTCGCAAACTGCAGGAATACTGTGATTACGTGTTTGTGGAAAAGGAGGGCCGCCTTTGGGGGGAAAAGAAAGACCCATTCAGAGCCAGTTTCGGGCGTTCAAAACGTAATGCTACCAGTTCAGGTGGCAATGCCCTGCACAAAAGAGCACGTGTTGATAATGGCAGCGCTTCGCTTATTCAGTCAATGCATTCCCGGCCGGAATACCCGGCGCAGAACACGGTGGAGAATGAACACCCTGTGGCACGCAGAGCCTATGAAGCGGCTCATAGCCAGGTGGAAAATCTGCTGGAGCAGGCCAGACTTGGCAATGTTCTGGATACGCAGGGAGCCAAGGATGTGGTAGGTAATTGCATTGACAGTATCCTGCGTAATCCCAGTGCGCTGTTATGGATGGTAAAAATCAAGCACATGGATTACTACACCATGGAGCACTGTCTGAATGTCTGTATCCTTGCCATCGCGTTTGGTCGTCATCTCCGGCTACCCGAAAATGAGCTGATCAATCTTGGGGTTGGTGGTCTGTTGCACGATGTGGGCAAGATGCAGATACCGGACGAGGTTCTCAATAAGCCAGGCAAGCTGACTGAAGAAGAGTTTGTCTTGATGAAGACTCATCCTGAGGAAGGGCGGAAACTGCTGATGAAGTCTCAGGGTAGTCTCAGTTCTGCTATTGATGTAGCCATCAATCACCATGAGCGAATGGACGGTAAGGGCTACCCTCGCGGACTGTTTGCCCACGAGCTGTCCAGTTATGCCCGTATCATTGCCATCGTGGATGCTTTTGATGCCATGACTAGTGAGCGTTGTTACGACAAAGCCCGGTCTACTCTGGAGTCGCTGAAGGAGATTTATCGGCATCGTGGCACTCATTTTGATGAGGCCTTGGCGCTGGAATTTATTCAGCTGATGGGACCCTACCCACCGGGCACGATTGTGGAATTAGGTAATGGCTATGTCGGCATTGTGCTCTCTTCACAAACCAAAAAACGCCACTTGCCCAACGTCAAGTTGGTACTCGACAATAATAAACAGCCTATTTTTGAGGAATTTATAGATCTGCTGGATGTGGAGCGCGGTACGGTACCCCGTGAATGGCTGATTCATCGGGTGTTAAAAGACGGTGAACATGGCGTGTTCCTGAAAGACTATCCGGTGAAAACGGCTGAAGCCAACAGTCACGCTTCCGAAAATCCTGGGTTCCAGGGCGATCAGGATTGATCGCAACAGTTGGAGGGTCAGGGAAATATTTCCAGAGGCACGGCCTGTGCCAATCAATCCACAGCCGGGTTTTCCCGGTTGCCGACGCGGGGTGTGTAACAGATTTCACTGATCAGCCACTGGGCCGTGGTGCCCATGATGGCCAGAGATATCTCATCATCGAGGCGCTTGCCTAGGAGTTGTCGTCCCAGTGGTGAATCAATGCTGATTTTATGTTGTGCGGGATCAATTTCATCGGCGCCCACCAGCCTGAAGCAATGTTGGTTCCCGTGCACATCTTCGAGGGTGACCCAGGCGCCGAAATAAATCCTGTCGCGGTCCTCGGGTTGTCGGTCCACGACGGTGAGTTCATCGAGCCGCATGCTCAGATAGCGTACCCGCCGGTCTATTTCCCGAAGTCGTTTTTTGCCGTAAATGTAATCGCCATTCTCCGAGCGGTCGCCATTTTTGGCGGCCTCATGGACGGCGGCCGTGACCACAGGGCGTTCCACTTTCCAAAGCTGGTGCAGTTCTTCCCGCAATGCCCGAGCGCCTTCCGGTGTGATATAGGGTGCGCTTCTGGCGACGGGTGGCCGGTATCTGCCCATGGGTTAGCGGTCTATTCCTGAAGATTGTGTATGGAAATGGCTGGCAGTTCATCCGCGGGGATAAAGTCGAAAACCTTGCCGTAAAAATACAGCTCCGCCTCAAGTGCCTGGCGAATTGTCTCCGCCTTTCTGAAACCATGGCCCTCGTCGGCAAAGGGCAGGTAGGCCACGGGCAGGTGTTTTTCTTTCAGAGCGTTGACCATGGTCAACGCTTGCTCCGGTGGTACCACCCGGTCGTCCAGCCCTTGGAAAAAGATCACCGGGCAATGGAACTTCTCGGCGTGGTAAAGCGGGGAGCGGTCACGATAGATGGACTGTTTTTCCGGATAGGGACCCACCAGACGGTCGAGGTAGCGGGACTCGAATTTATGGGTATCGCGGGCCAGTGTTTCGAGGTCGCCAATACCATACAGGCAGGCCCCCGCCTTGAACAGATTCCGGAAACACAGTGCGGTCAGCACCGTATAGCCGCCGGCACTGCTGCCCCGGATAGCAACTTTTTGTGGATCGACCTTTTGCTGTTCGATCAGGTAGCGAGCACCTGCGGTCACATCTTCCACATCGACGATACCCCATTGGCCCTGGAGTTGTTGCCGGTATCGACGTCCATAACCGGTGCTGCCCCGGTAATTTACATCTAGTACGGCAAAGCCCCGGCTGGTCCAGTACTGGATTTTCAGGTTGAGGGCGGAACCGGTCGCCCCGGTTGGACCGCCATGGCAGACGACGATAAGCGGTGGCGGGCTGTTGGCCGGACCTTTGAACCCGGGGTTGGCCGGTGGGTAAAAGAATCCGTGGGCGATGTCTCTCCCGCTGGTTGGAAAGCTGACCGATTGGGGGTTGGCCAGATAACCCGATTGAATGGCCGGTGAACTGCTCCTGGTCAATACACTGAGCTGGCCTGGTTGGGTATCCCTCTCGCCGATATCCAATTGTGCCAGCTCTGCTCCCCGGGTGGCGGATGCCCCCACCAGCCATGCGCGATTGCCCTCACAATAGAGGTCTGAGATCTGGGTGTAGTCGGTTGAAACCGGCTGCAGTGTCTGGCTGCCGGGCGGTAACATGGCCAGTTGCCAGCTCCCCTGCTGTGTATAACTGCAGACCAGTGTCCCGTCGTCGCAGAAACCGTAGTTGGACATGCCCAATACCCAGAGCGGGGTCGCGAACTCGGCCGCCATCGGCAACAGGGCCGAGATCTGATCGCTATCGGGATCCCAGCGGTACAGGTTCCACCAGTTGTCGCGGTCGGAGATAAAACACAATCGGTTATCCGGAGCCCAGCAGGGCTGTACAATCGATTCATGGCCGTTTCCGGCAAGCAGACGTGGCTCGACAGGGTGGCCGTCGGCGTCCAGTTCTGCCAGCCAGAGCTGGGTGTTGTCCCAGGGTAAGTCCGGATGATTCCAGCTGATCCAGCACAACTGCTCGTTGTGCTTGTCGAGCCTTGGATAAGCGTAAAAGTCCGCGCCTTCACAGAGCCGTTGAATGGCCATTGACCGGTCCAGTGGCACCGAGACCAGAAGATTTTCCGGCTCACCCGGTTGTGCGTGGTTTTCTGCCACGCAAATCAGCCGCTGGTGTTTGCGATCCAGACAAAAATCAGCAAACCGGTAGTCACTTTCGGGGGTGAGTGGGCGCGGGATCGCATCGGGCACACTCAGGTCCTGAGCGTAGAGACGCTGATCGTCCTGAAGGCAGAAGTAAAGCATATCGTCAGCCACCAGGTAGGGAGTGCCACCGTATTCGTGTACCTTACTGCGGGCGCTGAGGGGTGCCTTCAGAACATCCTGGATATTACCCTGCGG
>CATLZI010000074.1 GCA_950063125.1 uncultured Porticoccus sp.
AAGCTAATTGAGATTCTCGTACAATTTCTCGTCCTTGGCCAGGAGGCCTAAAGTGCCCTCGCCCTTCTGGATGCCGTCTACAAAGGCCGAAAAACGCTTTAACGATTGATCCAGGGTTTCATAAAGCTGAACATCGGTGGACAATCTACCTAACTGTCAGTAACATTCTTCCCGTTGGTTCCTCCTTGCCCCTTTTCTTGCGCAAGCACCCGGCTACCTTGAACGCTTTTTCTACCCAGAATCGAGGAGATAGGCCATGACCCAGGTTCTCCCAACAGCCAAAGCACCCACAAACAGAGTGTTGGACGGTGTGCGCATATTGGAGCTCGCACGCTGGCAGGCGGCCCCTAGAGGGTCTCTTATTCTCAGGGACATGGGAGCCGAGGTAATCAAGCTGGAGTGGAGCAAAGACAGCGACCTTCGAAACGCAGGTCCCTTCGTCAGCGACATGAGTGTTCAGTTTGCTGCCTACAACCGGGGAAAAAAGAGCATTACATTGAACACTCGTCATTCCCAGGGGAAGGAACTGTTTTTCCGACTCTTGGAAGTTTCGGATGTTGTGCTCGAGAACTTTAGGCCGGGTACCATTGACCGTATGGGATTCAGCTATGAAGAACTTTGCAAGGTGAATCCTGGAATTATTCTGGCGTCGGTGACCGGTTTTGGGCAATATGGGCCCTACCGTGACCGCCAATGTTTTGACCCGATTATTCAAGCCATGAGCGGCATTGGTGACCAGACGGGCAGGGGTTTCGACCAGCCCATCATGTCCGAGGGACCGATAATGGATCGGACGGCGGCGCTACATGCCGCCATCGGCATTCTTGGGGCGCTGCGCCACCGGGATCGCACCGGCGAGGGTCAGTGGCTTGAAGTGGCCATGCTGGAAGATCGGGCAGATATTGCGGTGCACTCGATGAAAGATGTACCCATGGAGTTTCCGCAGGGTTTGGGACTCAGTGTGATCTGTGAACGAGAGGACCCCACCGATGCTTTCGTGTCCAATCATTTTACGCGACTGGAAGATCTGCCGTCCGGCAGCCGAGTGGGAACATCGAGTCTGCGTCGCCAGTGTCAGCTCCGGGAGGCCTTTCCCGAGCTGTTGGTCGGCGATCTGCGAGGCAATGTCCAGACGCGTCTTGGCAGACTGGACAGTGGTGAATTCGATGCTATTTTGCTGGCGACGGCCGGGCTGGTAAGGCTGAAAATGGAAGAGCGCATCAGCCTCCGGCTGGCGCCGGAGCAGTGCTTGCCTGCAGGTGGACAGGGGGCCGTGGGCATTGAAAGTCGTGTTGGCGATGACTGGGTTCAGGTGTTGCTGAAGCCGCTACATGATGAGGCCACAGCGGAGTGTGTCATGGCAGAGCGCGCCATGAATCGACGTCTGGAAGGAGGCTGCCAGGTGCCGATTGCCTGCTATGCCATTCACCGTGGAGAACAGCAGATCTGGCTGAGGGGCCTGGTCGGCTCTCCCGATGGTACCCGGATCATACGAGACGATATCAGCGGCAGTGTAAACGACGCCGAAGCATTGGGTATTGAGCTGGCAGAACGCCTTTTGCAACGAGGTGCCGGTGTCATTCTGCGTGAGGTCTACGAAGATTATTGAGTCGAGCGCAATGAGCCGGTTGAATGTTTTGCTGATAAGACCGCTCCAGGAGCAGGATGAGCTTGTGACCTTGCTGGAACTGGCAGGGGTGCAGGTCTACCGTTATCCGGTAATGAAAATAGAGCCTGTACTAGCCCCGGATGCCAAATCGAGAATCCTGGACTTCGATCACTATCAGATAGCGATATTTGTCAGCCGCACTGCAGCCCGATTGGGGGTTGATTGGCTGGAAAGTTACTGGCCGATGTTGCCGGTGGGTGTACGCTATTATGCGGTGGGCAAAGCCACAGCGGCGGAGCTTGCAGAGCGTGGAATTTTCGCCGAGGCACCCTGTGCGGCGTTCAATAGTGAAGCGCTGTTGGCGCTGGATTCCCTTCGGTCTGTTGCTGGCCAGAGAGCGCTGATTTTTGCCGGGGAAGGCGGTCGAACGCTGTTGGCCGAGGAGCTGCAAAAGCGTGGTGCCACAGTGGATCGCTGTGAGTTATACCAGCGCCGCCCAATGAAAGACTCGGCCGGTAAAATTGCCAGCTTGCTGACAGATAAAAAGTTGGATCTGGTGGCTGCCCACAGTGGTGAGTTGGTTCATAATCTGCTTGCAGTCGTTCCCGGCGAACTCCATGGTGCACTCTGTCGGTTGCCTGTCGTTGTGCCGGGGGAGCGGGTTGCAACCATTGCCAGAGACCTGTCGTTTGATCGGGTTCTCACTGCCCCATCGGCGGCGCCAGAGGACATGGTCTCGACTATCCTTGAGTGGTACAGTAATAATATCTAGATCTGTGTTACACGTTTGCCGTGGATAGCTTGGCTACAGGAGACAGTTAATTACACTGTTGGTCTCAAAGCACAAGCCAATCGTTATAATGAACTCCAGTCACCATCGCCAGGAATCGAGTCAGTGGATAATGACAAGCAGCCAGATGACAACAAACAGCCAGTAAATCCGGAAAAGTCTGCAAACCAACAGTCTGCCCAGGTAGATGATTCGGTATTGGCGCCTTCTGGGGAGATATCCGACCCACCCCCCGCAAAACCTTCTAAAACCTCCAGTTCGACGAAAAGCGCGACCCCTGAAAAACCGGTCAAATCTTCATCGGGCAGGCCAATGCTGATTTTTCTGATGATCCTCTTGATACTCACCATTGCCGCAGGTATGGCCGGCGGCTGGTGGCTTTATCATCAGCAACAGCGTCAACCGGGTATTCAGGACGACTTTGCTACCCTGCGAGCTGATGTTGAACGTCTGCAGCAGAGTCTGACTGAGGAAAGGCGTTTGCGGAGTGATCTTGCCGCGGGTTCAAGCCAGGCTGACCAGGAACTGACGCTCAGAATGAATCGTCAGGCCAGCCGGCTCGAGGAGATTTCGACGCCCTCCAGAAAAGACTGGAAACTGGCCGAGGCCGAGTATCTGCTCAGACTGGGTAATCAGCGACTGCTGACCGAGCGGGATAGTGAAGGTGCGCTGGCCTTGTTGCAGTCCGCTGACAGTATTCTTCGCGATCTTGATGAAGTCGACTTGTTGCCGGTCCGTGAGGTGCTGGCAAAAAATATCGTTGCTCTCAAGTCGGCCCCCGTAGTCGATACAGACGGGCTCTATCTTGAATTAAAAGCGATTGCCGGGGAGGTGGGTGATTTGCCGATATTGGCAAATCAGATGCCGGAATTGACAGGGTGGGGCGTGCCAGTGGAGGCCGCCAATGATCAGGCTGATACCTGGTATGACCCGTTGGTCAGGGTGTTTTACAGCACCTTAAACCAGATTGGCCAGATTGTTCGCGTCACGCATCGTGAGGAGGCGGTTAAACCAATACTTTCTCCTCAGCAGGAACAGTTGATCCGCCTGCGGCTTGTGACGGTTCTGGAGTCGGCTCAGCTGGCCATGTTGCGTGAGCAACAGGTGGTTTACGACGAGAGTCTGGCATCAGCCCAACAATTGCTGGCTGATTATTTTCAGCTCAATGAAGCGCGTTCAATGGCTTTGGTCGAGCAGTTAAGTGAGCTGCAGCAGCGATCAGTGGTTCAACCGCGTACGGATATTTCAGCTGGGCTCAACGCGCTGCGTGATTACATCGATAGTTGGCGTCAACGTCATGATCTGGATTCCCGGGGAGGTCAACAGCGGTGAGAAAGTTGCTGTTGTTTATCGTATTGATTGCCCTGATTGGTGGGGTCGTAGCGTGGCAAATGCTGGAAACCAGTGGTTATGTGTTGATAGCCGTCGGTAACTATACCGTTGAAATGAGCCTTTGGGCGCTGCTTTTTTTACTGCTACTGGTGTGGTTTCTGCTCAGAACGGGGGGCTATTTTTTTCGATTGCTGGTAGAGCCCGGTAGACAGCTTGTTCGTCAGGGAATGTCCTCCAGGCAATCGCGTTTTCGTGCACGCACCGCAAAAGGGTTGTTGCAATTTATTGAAGGGCGCTGGGATCTGGCTCGGCGCAATCTCAAGCGAGCAGCCCGACACTCCGATATGCCGCTGATCAATTATCTGGCGGCTGCAAATGCGGCCCATGAACTCGGTGACCGTCTGGATGCCAATAGACTGCTTTTGAAGGCAGAACAAACCGACCCCGGCGGTGAACTGGCTATCGGGTTGGTTCAGGCAAGAATGCACCTGCATAGTGAGCAGTACGAGGAAGCATTGGCGATTCTGCAACGCCTCTACGCTGGTGAGCCTGACCACCCGCTGGTATTGCGTTTATTGCAGCAGGCCTATAGTGGGCTGGAGGACTGGACCAGCCTTGAAAAGCTGCTGCCGGACTTCAAGCGTTACCGGGTGTTTGATGAGCGCACACTGGGGCAGATTGAAGTAAATATTTACGCTGCGCTCCTAGACGGAATGGCGGCCCCGGCTCAGCACAGTGGTTCGGCAAGCCTGGTCAAACTCTGGCAGGACATACCCCGTCATGTGCGCTCAAAGCCATTGATACTGGATACCTACATCAACAGTTTGTATCAATTGGGCGATTATGCCCGGGTGGAGGATTTGCTGCGCAAAACCCTCAAATCCAGGTGGGACGAGAAATTGGTGAAGTTGTTCGGTCTGGTGGATGGCGGGGATCCGCGCCGACAATTATTGATCGCTGAACGCTGGTTGCGGGAGCGTCCCAATGATGCTGTGCTGATGCTCACGCTGGGCAGGCTTTGCCTTCGCAATCAACTCTGGGGCAAAGCCCGCGATTATCTGGAAAGCTCCTTGTCGCTCAAAGCAGATCCCGAGACTTATGCCGAACTTGCCGGTTTGATGGCCAGACTGGGTGAGCATGAGAAAAGTGCACGTTACTACCAGCAGGGGTTAGCTTTTACTACGGGCATAGGCCAGACACTCAGGACCTAGCCTGAGTGGCCAACAGTAAAAAGGCGCCTCTGGAGGCGCCTTTTTACTGTTCTGGTTACCGGGCCGTTAAAGCTTGGGGCCAGCATTTAAAACAGCGTCAGTGACTTCAAACCGCTTGATATTTTCAATAAAAAGTCCGGCGAGCTTGCTGGCCTGTTCGTCGTAGGCAGCCTTGTCTTCCCAGGTTTCTCGGGGGTTGAGGTAGCGGGTGTCAACGCCCGGCACCGTGACGGGGATATCCAGGTTGATCAGTGGCAGTCGGACGGTTTCTACATCCTCCAGGTCGCCATTCTGGATGGCGGCAATAATGCCTCGTGTTACCGGGATCGGGAACCTGGATCCAGTGCCACCTGGCGCTCCCGAGCCCGCCGTCCATCCGGTGTTCACCAGGTAGACACGACTGTCGAAATCGTCGATACGCTTCATCAGCAACTCGGCGTATACATTGGCTGGACGGGGCATAAAAGGGGCCCCGAAACAGGTGGAAAAGGTTGGCTGAATACCTGCACTTCCGCCCACTTCCGTGGAGCCTACTCTGGCCGTGTAACCGCTGAGAAAGTGATAGGCGGCAGCCTCTTTTGAAAGAATGGATACCGGTGGTAAAACGCCGGATACATCACAGGTCAGAAAGATGACATTTTTCGGTTCACCGGCACGGTTTTCCAGGCAGCGCATATCCACATGTTCCAGCGGATAGCTGCAGCGACCATTTTCTGAAAGGCTGGTGTCATCGTAATCGGCCGTGCGGCCAGCATTGACGACGACGTTTTCCACAATGGCTCCAAAGCGAATTGCATCCCATATGACCGGTTCATTCTTTTGGCTCAGGTTGATGGTTTTGGCGTAGCAGCCTCCCTCCATATTGAATACAGAGCCCTTTGCCCAGCCGTGTTCATCATCGCCGATAAGGTAGCGGTTCGGGTCGGCAGACAGGGTGGTTTTTCCGGTGCCCGAGAGGCCAAAGAACAGGCAGACATCACCGCCGGCACCGACGTTGGCAGCGCAGTGCATGGGCATGACATCTTTTTCTGGCAACAGGAAGTTTTGTACCGAGAACATGGCTTTTTTCATTTCGCCAG
Source organism: uncultured Porticoccus sp. (assembly GCA_950063125.1). GTDB lineage: Bacteria > Pseudomonadota > Gammaproteobacteria > Pseudomonadales > Porticoccaceae > Porticoccus. The sequence goes on from CATLZI010000074.1 coordinate 6,022, forward strand.
CGTATTTCAGCCCTGCAATCAGTACCTTGCGCTGTGCGACATTGATAATACCCACGGCATCACTGTTGGTGCCGTCTCGTTCCGGGTCGCAGACAAAATTGGCGGCATGGAGAATTTTCCATTGCTCTTTGCCGGAGGGATTGTATTTTTCCGGACGAATAAACATGTTGTGCCCGAACAGGTTGTGCCAGGCGGTTTCGGTAGTGACCTTGACCGGTAAATAGTGCTCTGAATCCTGGCCCACGTGCAGGTGGGACACAAAGCGATCACGATCCGCCAGATGGGTTTCCACGCGATCCCACAATGCATTGAATGCCTCTTGCGGAAAGGGGCGATTTACGGGGCCCCAGTTGATGTCATCGCGGCTGCTTGGTTCATCTACAATGAAGCGGTCTGCCGGTGATCGGCCGGTTCGGTTGCCGGTGACAGAGAGAAAGGCGCCTGTATCGGTCAGGTGGCCTTCCCCGCGCTGGAGGGCCAGTTCAATCAGCTCGGCGGAGCAAAGATCGGTGTAAACGTTCACCGCAGAATCTTCGATTTGCGTCATCAGTAATATCGTCCTGTAGGGGTTTCCGGTCAGGTTGTCGGCCCTGCTGGAGCCGAAGGGGTGGCAATTATGCCAGAAAAAATTCCTCTAGTGGAGCACCGGGGGACTTTCGTCGAACAGCCGTTGGATATCATCGCGGGTAAACCTGTAATGCTGGTCACAGAAATGACAATCAATGGCCACCAGACCGGCTTCATCAAGGATGCTGTTGAGCTCTTTTTCTCCGAGGGAAAGCAGTGCCTGAGAGATACGCTCTTTTGAGCAGCTGCAGTTAAACTGGACGGGTTTTGCTTCGAATAGTCTCAGCGGTTCCTGGTGAAAAAGGCGGTGAAGTTGTTGTTCGTGGTCGAGCGTTAGCTGCTCTTCGGCCGTGATTGTGTTGGCCAGTTGTGTGGTGTGTTCCCACATCTGCAGATTTTCTTCCGCCGACGTTTCCAGCTGCCTGGGTAGTGCCTGAAGCAGCAAGCCGGCAGCCCTTGGTGAATCAAGTTCAGTGTCGGCCGCCAGCCAGATCCGGGTCCTGAGTTGTTCTGAGCGAGTGAAGTAATCCTCCAGACAGTTGGCGAGATTCTCTGACTCCAGTGGAACAATGCCCTGGTAGCGCTCGCCGTTACTGGGGTCAATGGTGAGGCTCAAGGTTCCCTTGCCCACGAGCGCTGCTAGTGGTTGATCGGTATTAAAGTCATAAGTGTGGTCAAAACTGGCAATCGCTCGCAGGTTGTGGTGGCGAGTGCAGTCAGCCATGATCATCGAGAGTGGACCAAGCCCCTGAGCCTGAAGTGTCAGGACGCCATCAAATTTGAGTGTTGCACTGAGCATGCCTGCAGCCGCCATGAATTCCCCCAGCAGATGCTTGATCAATTGAGGGTAATTGCCGCGGGCGATGGCTTCGCCATAGCTGTGTTCCAAAGTTAGAATTTCGCCGCGAATGTCAAATTGATCAAAGATAAATCCTTGCAGCTTGTCCCTGTCGGGCATTTGGTAGCTCCTCTGAAACGGGCGATGGAATTTAGTGTGATACTCGGGAGCTGTCCACTGTGGCCAAGTCTCTGCGGGTTCAAATGTAGGCGGCTACGAGCAATGGGTCTGGATTTGTTGTTCCAGCTGTTTTGCCCGTTGCTGTCGTTCTTCTTCGCTAATGATGATTTCGTTGCCCTCAGTATCTTCGAAAGCGACCCTGCCACGCAGTACACGGAGCTGGTTGCGCGCTTTCTGGCAGTCCCTTTGTTTGTGTAGATGCTGTTTCTCCCGCTCGGTCTTTTGCCGGGCGTTAAACGCTTTTTCTTCAGGTGTTTCTCCCTGGAAAACAGCCTTGAGCTTTTCCGTTTCGGTGGTGCTGGAGTCGTTGTTGAGGGGGCGCAATTCCCCCGATATATCTTGCGCGGTGGCGTTGTTCTCCGGCTGTTTATCCGAAAAATGCACTTTGCCACTTTCGTCGACCCAGCGGTAGATGGCCGCCTGGCTCAGGGGGGTCAGGCATAACAGCAAAACAAGAAGGCATGCTTTCATGATTGGTTCTGCTCTTTGAATCGATGGATTTGCCGGCGCTGCTTTTTGCTGGGCCGCTCGTCGGAAAAACGAATGCCCTGTTGCGCGACCTTGCGTTGAAGCGCCTGTTGCTCGCGTCTGACCCGGCTTTGTTCCGTTTCTGTATAAAGTCTCGCCGCGTCGTCGGCGCCCCGACGCTGGGTGCTGAGCTGCTCCACCAGAACGGTTTTTTCATCCCATCCCTGTCGTATATCGAGGACGGTTCCCACCGAGATCTCTTTGCTGGGCTTTGCTCGATGGCCATCAATGTGGACTTTGCCGCCTTCAATCGCCACTTTCGCCAGCGCGCGTGTTTTAAAGAATCTCGCGGCCCACAGCCATTTATCCAGACGGACCTTCTGCTCAGGTATTTTTTCATTAACCATCGGGCAATATCTCGTCAAAGTGAATGATAGAAGGAAACTCCTGGATGATGATGGGCGCTGTTTTGCTATCCGGTTGGCTGATAGCCAAAAGGTGGGCGATGCCATAGGCTGCTGCCGCCTTTAATACCGACAAGGAGTCGTCGATAAACAGTGTTCTGGCCGGGTTGAAATGTTGCCGGCATTCCAGTGCTTGCCAGAATACGGGGGATTCTTTGGGGTGGCCGAATTCATGTGAGCTGTAGACATGGTCCAATAGCGATTCGATACTGGTGAGCTTCAGCTTGAGATCCAGGCTCTGCGGATGGGCATTGGTGATCAGGATTCGTTGTTTACCATGGGCACCCAGCTGTTCAAGGAATTCCTGCACGAAGGGACGTTCAGTGATCAAGTAGTCGATCTCTTCTTTCAACTGACGAATATTCAGCGATAGTTCCTGGGACCAGTGCTCCAGGCAATACCACTCCAGCGTACCGCGTTTTGCATTGAGTCGTTTGTGCAGCTCGGGTGTTGTCTTGCTCGCGCAGAGTCCATGATGTTCTGCATAGCGGCGGGGG
>CATLZI010000075.1 GCA_950063125.1 uncultured Porticoccus sp.
GGGGATGGCATCCTGGTGGTGGAAACGGATAAGGCCAGCATGGAATTGCCGGCACCCTTTGCCGGGGAATTAGTCAGTGTGACGGTCAAAGTGGGTGACAAGATCGCCACTGGAGACAAGATTGCCCGCATGAAAATAATGCCGGACTCAGATCAACCCGGCACTACAGATAAGACAGCAGGGCCTGATGAAAAGGCAGGCGTGGGCAGTGCGTCCAGTCCTTCGGAAAAAGCCGGTTCCACATCCGATTCCTCTGAAACCGATATTTCTTCCGGTAAAAAATCGGACGTGGCAGAAGCGCCTGTGGCCAGCGAGGAATCTTCCAAACCGGATGCAGCGTCGACAAGAGATGATGTCGCAGCCGAGGTCTATGCCGGCCCCGCTTCGCGGGCACTGGCCCGAGAGCTAGGTGTTGATTTGCGGAAGGTTTCCGGCTCCGGGCCGCGCAATCGTATTCTCAAGGAAGATCTGCACAAATATGTCAAAAATGCGGTGGCAAAGTCAGAAAATGCTGCTGTCTCCGGCACAACAGGCGCGGGGATTCCAGCCATACCCTCGGTGGATTTCGCCAGGTTTGGTGAAATTGAGATGGTGCCGCTGCAGAAAATTCACAAACTGACGGCTGCAAACATGCAGCGCAGCTGGCTTAACGTGCCCCACGTTACGCAATTTGATGAGGCCGATATTACGGAGCTTGAAGCCTTTCGCCATAAACTCAAGGCTGAGGCCGAGAAAAGGAACTCCCGGCTTACCCTGCTGCCATTTCTGCTCAAGGCCTGTGGCCATGCCCTGGCGGTCAATACCTCGTTCAATCGCTCTCTCGCCAGTGATGGCGAACATTTTGTCGAGAAAAAATATATCCATATTGGTGTGGCAGTTGATACTCCCCGGGGGCTGGTCGTGCCGGTGATTCGCGACGTGGATCGCAAGGGACTCTGGGAGCTGACCGATGAAGTCAATGAAATGGCAGTCAAAGCCCGCGAAGGCAAACTGTCAGCCGCTGAAATGCAAGGCGGCTGTTTCACGATTTCCAGTTTGGGAGCGATCGGTGGCAATGGTTTTACGCCGATTGTGAATGCACCCGAGGCGGCCATCCTCGGCGTTTCGAAATCCCAGATCAAACCGGTCTGGGATGGCGCAGAGTTTCAGCCGAAGCTGATGTTGCCGCTGAGTGTTTCCTATGACCACCGTATTGTGAATGGTGCCGATTGTGGCCGTTTCTTTACCTGCCTCGTTGACGTGATCGCCGATATACGCCGGTTGTTGCTGTAGGCCCGTCGAGGACACAACAAAACGTTGTCTTCCTCAGCCTGATGGGGGAAGACAGCGTTTTGGAACTGATCGCCCATCCCGGGTTCTAACCTCTGAGTTATGTGCCAATAACGGCGTGCCGTATTTGGCCTGTTCAAGCGACCAGAGAAACCGCTATGGCAATTCAACGTTTCCACCTGATTTTCTGCAGTTCTGTCATCATTGCCATCTTTATGGCTCTGATACTCTCCCCTGCTGTCGCGGCCAAGGAAAACCTGTTGAGTGAGTCCGATCAGCAGGCGGTGCAACAGGTGATTGAAGGCCAGATTTCGGCTTTCAAAACCGATGATTACAGTACCGCCTACTCTTTTGCTGCGCCGAATGTCAGGCATGCATTCCCGTCGGTCCAGATGTTTATCGAGATGGTGCGCAGTCAATACATGCCGCTCTACCGACCTGTATCCTATCTGTTTGGCAGAAATACCCTCTCGGAAGGCCGTGTTTACCAGGAGTTGATTGTCACTGACCCCAATCGCCAGTTATGGCAGATTATTTATACCCTTCGGCAGCAGGACGATAAGACCTGGAAAGTAACGAATGTTGTGATGTATCCCTATGACGGTGTATCCGCCTAGGTCGCCGTTGCAGACGTATTGCCGTTGTGAAATCGGCATTGTCGGTTGGTTTATCCATCTCGGTGGATAAATCGGGTGACATTTCCAGCACAAAAAAACCGGGCTTTCCAGCCCGGTTTTTTAGCCCGATTGCCCTGGGTAAAAAATTACTTTTTCGCCGGTCGCGAGCCACTTCGTTTTTGGGCGGTTTCCGGTTTTCTGGCCCGTGGTTTGCCCCCAGGTTTGGTTTTCAGTGACAGCTTTCCTTTCGATGGCGGTGGTCTGTGACCACTTTCTCCTCCAAGGGGGCTGAGTTTCATCGGCTGTTGGCAAACCCTGACCTTGTTTTTCAGGTGATTGAGCAATTCAGGTGGCATGCCTTCGGGCAGGTCAACTGTACTGTGATCATCATACAGTTTGATCTGTCCGATATAGCGGCTTTCAATGTCGGCTTCGTTGGCAATGGCGCCGACGATATCGCCGGGCGTAACACCGTGATTCTTGCCGACTTCCATGCGGTATGTGGTCATCTCAAACTCGCCGAACTCGTCGCGTTGCTTGCGTTTGTCGGTGGGTCTTTCCTTGCGTTTCTGACTGCGGTCACGGGGTGAAGCATCAGATCTTTTGTCGCGACCAATGGATTTTTCGTGGCTGGCCACTTCAATTGACGCCAGTTTTGGAAAGAGCGGACGTTCCTGCTGCAGTTGCCATGCCATAGCCGCAGCGATATCAGACATGGACAGTTCGCGGTCGTGCGCCATTCCTTCCAGCAACTCACGAAAACGGTCGAGATCCTGGGTATCGAGATTGCGCAGAATCTGCTCCTGGAACTGCTGAACCCGCTGGGTGCTCACCTGTTCGCCAGTGGGCAGCTCCATTGACGTCACCTGCTGACCTGTTGACTTCTCAATGGCGCGCAGCAGATGCCGTTCTTTGGGGGCGACAAACAGGATCGCGCAGCCCTCCCGACCGGCGCGACCGGTGCGACCAATCCGGTGGACGTAGGATTCATTGTCGTAGGGGATATCGTAGTTGACCACGTGGCTAATGCGATCAACGTCCAGTCCCCGCGCTGCCACATCGGTGGCAACGACGATATCGACATCACCTTTCTTCAGTCGATTGACGGTGCGTTCGCGCAGGGCCTGACTCAAATCACCGTTCAATGCCGCTGCAGAGAATCCCCTCGCTTCCAGTTTTTCAGCGAGTTCGACGGTGGTGGATTTGGTGCGCACAAAAATCAGCATGCCATCAAATTCTTCCACTTCCAGAATCCGGGTGAGGGCATCCAGTTTATGGCGGCCCTGTACCATCAGGTAACGTTGGCTGATCCGCTCCACGGTACGGGTTTTGGCGGCGATACTGACTTCTCTGGCATCGCCGAGGTATTTCTTCACCACACGGCGTATAGCCGGGGGCATGGTGGCCGAAAACAGCGCTCGCTGACAGGTGGAAGGGGTTTCCGCCAGAATGGTTTCCACGTCGTCAATAAAACCCATACGCAACATTTCGTCTGCTTCGTCCAGCACCAGTGCGCGGAGTTTGCTCAGATCCAGACTGCGACGTCGCAAGTGGTCCAGAATACGCCCCGGCGTGCCGACAATCACCTGCACCCCGCGCTGCAATCCGCGCAATTGGCCGCGCATATCCTGGCCACCATAAATGGGCAATACGTGGAAGCTCTTCAGATGACGGGCGTACGTCTGGAAAGCCTCGGCAACCTGAATGGCCAGTTCGCGGGTGGGGGCCAACACCATAATCTGTGGTGCTGACTGGCTGCTATCCAGTCGGCTCAGTAATGGTAATGCAAAGGCTGCGGTTTTACCGGTGCCGGTCTGTGCTATACCGAGCAGGTTGGCGCCTTCCAGCAGTATCGGAATGCTCTGGGCCTGAATGGGAGAAGGTTGTTCATAACCGAGTTCCTGAACAGCCTGAAGCACTGGTTTGGAGATGCCCAGTGATGCAAAATCGGGGGAATACATAAATACGCCTGTATGGCCGTAGGCCGGATGAAAATAGGGGCGCAAGTATACGCGTATCGCTATGAGGGATAAAGAATTTTTCCGTTCCCGGCAGGTGTGAATGAGCTATTTCGGTCTCGCCTCCAGCAGTCTGTCCAGCACATTGGCAAACTGCTGGCGCTCGGTATGACCTAGGCTGCCGGGGCCACCTTTGACCTCGCCGGTATTGCGCAATTCTTCCATCAGGTTACGCATGGCCAGCCGCTGGCGAATATTTGCCGGGGTAAAGTGCTCTCCCCTGGGACCAATGACCTGTGCGCCCTTATCAACGGTTTCCGCCGCCAGCGGAATATCCCCGGTGACCACAATATCGCCGGGCAAAACCTGTTGAGCGATATAGTTATCTGCCACATCAAATCCGCTTTCTACCTGCCGGGCTTTGATCAGTGGTGAAGGGGGTACCTTCACCAGGTGATTGGCAACCAGTGTCAACGGAACCTGGCAGCGCTGCGCCGCCCGAAAAAGGATTTCCTTGATAGGGTTTGGGCAGGCATCGGCATCGACCCAGATATGCATTGGAACTCCTTGTTTCGGGTTAGCCAATCAGGCCGCTTTTCAATGTCAGGTGCAGGGTCAGCGTAATGACGATGGCACCACATAGATTGATCCAGAATCCGGCTCTGGCCATTTGGGGAATACGGATAATATTGGCGCTGAACACAATGGCATTCGGTGGTGTGGCCACGGGCAGCATAAAGGCAAAACTGGCGGCAATGGTAGCCGGAATGATGATCGCCAACGGGTCGATGCCCAGTCCAATAGCCATGGCTGCAAAGATGGGCACCAGCGTGGTAGTAGTGGCTGTGTTGCTGGTGAGTTCGGTCAGAAAGATAACCAGTGTTACCACCAGCAGTGTCATGACCAGTGGCGGAAAGCCCTGAACTTCCGCCAGTTGCAGTGCCAGTAGTTCTCCAACCCCGGTGCTGCTGATGGCGCCTGCCAACGCCAGACCGCCTCCGAATAGCAGTAACACGCCCCAGGGCACCCGCATTGCAGTATCCCAGTCCATCAAAAATTCACGTTTTTTCAGGTTTGCCGGAATAGTGAATAGTAACAGGGTGGCGATGATGGCCACACCGGTATCACTGAGTCCAACTAGCCAGGGCAGTTTTGTCAGCAGTGGCCGGGCAACCCAGCCCAAAGCCGTCAGCAGAAAAATAACAAGGGTTAATTTTGCGCCAAGGGGCCATGGTTCGATGGGTTCGTGGAGAAATTTGCTATCGATGGGCGTTTTGCCCGGCGGGTATATACAGTAGGTCAACAGCCACCAGGTGAGTGGCACAAAGATCACTACCAGAGGTAGACCGATGCTGAGCCAGCGGGTAAAACTGATTTCAATACCGAGCTCGCTCTGGATAAACGAGACGGTGAACATATTTGGCACTGTGCCGATAATAGTGCCTACGCCGCCGATCGAAGCAGCATAGGCCACTCCCAAAAGCAGGCAAAGACTGAAGTTTTCACGGTTGGGCGCACTTTTGTCGAGCAGTTGGATAATGCTGAGCAGTATCGGCAACATCACCAGGACGGTGGCTGTGTTGGTAATCCACATGCTCATGGTGGCCGAGATAAACATGAAACCGCCCACCAGGGTTGCCGGCTTGGTACCCACCAGCCGTAATATCGTAAAGGCGAAGCGGCGGTGTAAATGCCATCGCTCCAGTGCCAATGCCAGGATAAATCCCCCCAGAAACAGGAAAATCATCGGGTGGGCATAGGCTTTTGCGGTGGCATTGATATCACTGGCCCCGACCAAAGGCAGCAGGGCGAGTGGCAAAAGTGCCGTCGCATAGATAGAAATGGCCTCTGTCAGCCACCAGAGCGCCATCCAGGCGGCCAGACCGGCAGTGGCCCTGCCCGCCGTGCCGAGCACAATCAGGTTGTTATCCAGAGAGAGAACCTGATCGGGAACTACCGTAAACACCAGTATGCCCAGCAGGGGGCCGGCAAGGAGAGCTAACAGGCGAAACTGGCCGAGCCACAGCATCGGATTCATAGTCGGGTGCTTATTTTTATTGGAAAACCGAGCCTAGCAGGCTTTGACGCACAGTTTAAGCGCCTTGTCCTGGCAGGTTTGAGTCTCTCTTGCCTCTCAGCCAATAATTTTTTCTTTCAGGGCGCGGGCAAACATTCTGGCCTTCGATGGATAGGCAAAGTGTTTTGGGCGGGTTGCCCGGATGCCTTCACTGAAGGCACTCTGTCGGCTGTAATCAATGAGGATGTCAATCATCACCGGCCTGTTTTCTGTCGCCAGAGAAAATGCCGTATCGAGGGCCGATTCAATGTCGTCGTTGTCTTCAATGGTCACGTATTCACAACCGATGGCATGCGCAAAAGACACCCAGTCCGCTTCACCGAGCTTGATCATCTGTGTTACCTGACCGGGGAGTTGTCGGATCTCGCCAGATATCTCTCCATCGTTGAACAGGCAGTAAATGACCCCGAGCTGGTACTTGCTGGCAGTGAGCGCTTCCATTCCCGTCATCATCATCGCGGCGTCACCCACCAGGCCGATGACTGTGCACTGTGGATGGGCCATTTTCAGTGCGTTGGCTGCGGGCACACCATACCCCATGGCATTGAAATCGCCGGGACAGATAAACCCACCGGGTTGATGAATCGGCAACAGTTCCGCAGCCAGAAACATGTGGTTGCCATCGTCGCAGGCCACCAGTGCATCATCAGGCATGTGCTGTCTAAGCGCGGTAAAAAAACGGGCCGGGTTGACCCGCTTTCCGGATTGTTTCTGCCAGTCAGCCAGATAGTTCCGCTTGTCGGTAGCGATTTTTGTGAGCAATGTGTTGTCAGGGGCTGAAGTCGGTACATGTTTATTGATGGCCTCTGTCAGTGCTGCAGCCACGTCGGCCGCATCGCCAAGCAGAGTCTGCTTTGCCGGGTAATTGGCATTGAATACCGCCGGGTTTATATCCACATGGATCAAGGCATCCGGCATGTTGAGACCGTAGTTGCCGGTGGGTATTTCCGAAAAACGGGTAGCGATTGCCAACAGACAGTCACAGTTGGCAAAGGCGTGTTGTGCCGCTGGTACTGCAGCGGGGCCAAAGCCCATGCCGGTATGCAGGGGATGATTGGCGGGAAACACGCTCAGCCCCTGCAGGGTAGTCGCAACCGGGGCATTCAGGTGGGACGCCAATGCCTGTATTGACTCACTTGCTTCGCGAGCCCCCCAGCCAATCAAGATTCCCGGATGTTCGGCCTTTGCCAGCATCTCGGCGGCCAGCTCGATGGCGGCCATATCCAGTGGGGGGGTGATGCGATGCCCATCGAAAACGGGCAGGGACCCGTTATCGATGCTGTGGGTTTGCAGATTAACCGGAATTTCCACAAATACCGGGCCGGGCTCCCCTTCTATTGCAGTGCGGTAGGCCTCAAAAATGGTGGGCACAATGTCCGAGAGGTGTTCTACCAGAAAGGTTGCTTTGGTGATCGGCGTCAACAGGGCACGGTGGTCGATATCCTGTCGCTGAAAACGGTGATTGGTCTGGTAATCAATACCACCGGCAATGACCAGCATTGGAATGCCGCCGAGAAACGCTTCTCCAATACCGCTTGCTGCATGGGTGACGCCGGCACCGGGGATAACCAGCAGTGTGCCAATCGACCTGGTTGTACGACTGATGGCATCGGCCATGAAAGCAGCTGAAGCCTCGTGGGTCACCAGGGAGGGGGTGATAGTGTCGGACTGTTGGAGTTCAGTATAAATAGCCGTATTGTGAAAACCGGGTATCCCGAAGGTGTGTGTGACACCAATCTGTTCCAGTGCGTACCGGGTGAGCCAGGCGCCGGTCTTTTTCATTCGTCTCCCCAGATATCCTGAACTGCAACGGCTTGATGCTATGAGACGCGCGGGCCCGAGTCAACGTGGTAGTGTAGCGTTGTTCCCTGCCATCCGGTTTTGGCAAACAACCTCAGCTGATTGCACCGGTAGTTCTCACCCGTTTGGCGCCTTTGGTGACCGGTAACTGGCGCATCATCCTGCGTCGCTCAATACGCCCGTCGATGACATTTTTCAGGGCGATCAGCATGCCGGCCACCAGAAAAGCACCGGGAGGCAGGATAATCACGAGAAACCCGTAACCATTGCCAAATAACTGCAAGGCCCAAGTTTCCGCTATGGGGCCAAACAGCAGGTGCATGTTGGCAAACAGAGTGCCACTGCCCAGAATTTCCCTGATAGCCCCGATTGCAAGCAGCACCAGCCCGAAACCGGCACCCATCATCAGTCCATCCAGTGCAGAGGCCCCCACAGGGTTCTTGCTGGCAAATGCTTCAGCGCGTCCGAGGATGGCACAATTGGTGACAATCAACGGGATAAAAATACCCAGAATGACATACAGTTCATAGGTGAATGCCTGCATCAGCAATTCCGTGCAGGTGGTAAATGTGGCAATAATCATGACAAAAGCCGGAATTTTGACCGCTTCGGAAACCCGGTGGCGAATCATTGACACGACAATATTCGAGCCTACCAATACCAGCATGGTGGCAAGACCCAAACCCAGGGCATTGACCACTGACCCGGTGACGGCCAGTAAGGGGCAAAGGCCAAGTAACTGAACCAGTGCAGCATTGTTTGTCCACAGGCCATTGCGGGTAATCTCGCGATAGCTGGTCTCATCCGCCATTTTTGGCATCCTCTTTTGCTGGTGGTGGGTTCGAAACAGGCCGTTGAGCGGCTTTCAGGAGTTGCTCCCGGTTTTCCTTAAAATATTGCAGGGACTTGCGCACCTGATTAACCACGGCCCGGGGGGTGATGGTGGCGCCGGTGAACTGGTCGAAATTTCCGCCGTCTTTTTTCACTTTCCATTTGTCAGGGGTCGGGTTGCGAAGTGATTTGCCGTTGAAGCCCAGAATCCAGTCACTCTTGTTCAGATCGACCTTATCCCCCAGGCCGGGTGTTTCCCGGTGTGAAATCACTCGAACCCCAGCCACTGTACCATCCATATTGATACCGATAATCATCTGAATGTCACCGTTGTAACCATCCCCGGCTACAGAGGGCAGTATGACGGCGACCGGCTCATCACCCTGGCGGGCGATGTTGGCTAGGCCCTCTTCGACCCCGAGCATTGGCCAGAATTCAGCGGGGATGGCCACGGTATCCACCAGCAAATTATTGGTGTGTCT
>CATLZI010000076.1 GCA_950063125.1 uncultured Porticoccus sp.
GCGTGTTACCACCTGCATTATGAGCCTTGTGAATCGGCTTATATGGCACTCATCCACACTCGGCGATGAATACCACCCTAAGGAACGAGTACTGAGATGAATGTAGATACCCACAGTTACCTGGCAGGGAGCGACTTCATTGACATCCAGGCCTTTGCCCGAAATCGCGCCGACCAGCTCTACTATGCCGTACGCGATGACATTCGCTATGATCCCTACAAGATCCCGCTTGACCCTACACTCTTCGCGCCAGAGCAACCCTAGTCGGCGGGTAGTGGCTATTGCGTGCCCAAGGCCTGCCCCCTAGCCCGAATATTTCACCAAATCAAGCAAGGACATCAGGATCTCAAGTTGTTGGCTAACATTGCCTAATTTTTTTAGATTGAGCGTATATCATACCGATTTATAAATTTTGGGCGTACTTCCCCTTACCCCATTCATTATTCCGTGCCGGGCCAGCACCCTTTCTTCTATCCACTATTTAAATTGGCCAGCGCTTTCTCAAATTGATCCCTATGCGGATAACGACTCTGCAACATAAAGTTAATTCGTCGAGTGTTCTGCACTACAACGGCTGCAACTTTGAATAACTTAGTTCGGACGGTGTTAACCTGAGCACTACCCAATTCCGTTCCATGCAGTGCCAAACGACGCAGCCTGTAAACCAATGTATAGGCCATAACAGAGAGTAAGAGCCTGAATTGGTTAGGCCACCAGTGGTGACAGGACGTTCGATCAGAAAATAAAAACTGCTGTTCTTTGATCCGATTTCCCATGTCGCCCCGGGCGCAATACCATTTTCTATAAATGGCTTTTGGTGTGTCAGACAGGCTGGTGACGACATAGCGAGGGTTTTCGCCAGGAGCCGTGGTTTAAGGTTGTTTTGGAACCCATCAAACTACGTGCCCAGTTGTGTTTCAACAACTGCCGTGAACTAACCATGCTAAACTCTGTAGTTCAATTAGCCGCGCGGTAAGGTGCCCGTTTTCTTGCAGCTCAAACGCTGATCATGGTAGACGCAGGACACTGGGTTATCCCACATGAAGCCCATACCTCCCCAATACTGCATACAGGCGTCTGTGACTTCACGCACCAAACGCCCCCCTTTCAACTTCGCCATGGAGGCTTTCAAGGTCACTTCCATGCCATTGATGTAGTCCTCTACCGCCCCATAGGTCAGCGCACGCAGAGCTTCTACTTCGGTTTGCAATCCCGCCAGATGGAAGTGAATTGCCTGCTGATCCAACAGCGGCTTATCAAGTACATGGGCTCGCGGGTATATTCAAAGGAGATTATCGTCACCGCTTACACTGTAAAACGCGGGCGAGAACTCGTTTTTTCAGAAGTGAACATCAGCGAGGAGAATTCTGGGAAACTGCTTACAAACGGCACGATGATTTACCGCATTACCTGAAACCATAATCAATCTAAAAGAAATGCCTTCAATATCACGGTTGCGTCGCATCTGTCTCGGTCTTGTTACACTTTTGATTATCTGAACGGTGACCGATGATCAACTTTAAAGGATACGCCTACCCACACAGGATGTCATTTTGCAATCAGTTCGACGGTATTTGGCCTACTCGCTGAGCTACGGTGATATCGAGGGAATGCTTCGGCATCATTTGATGTATTTATCAGTGTACTTAAAAACTATATGACACATATCAATTAAATGTTCATTGAATTGTGCAAGAGTTTTATTGGTTGGGTGTACATACAAATAATTTCAGGCACTTGGTTTTAGCCTTCTACTCAGTAGTCTAGCGGAGAAAACATATGAATATTAAACCGTTGCCGGTGAACAGCAAATTCCATGACAATTTCGAAAAATTTGAGCGTGTGTTAAATAGCGCGATTCGTAACTACGACAAAGCTAAGGGTTTGATTGGTATCGGTGGAAGAAAGGGGCGTTATGACGATTATAATTTCGAATTTGTAGGCGGGGCTAATGATAAGCTTCGAATTAAACATTATGACAAGAGTTTGCGTATGCTTTGGAAAGCTGAGCAGCATGCCCCTCATACTGGAACTGATTTTAAAGATTTAACAAAAGATGAAAAAGCGTTTCTAACTCAAGCAAAAGATTCGTTAAGTGTTGCTGAAAAGAAAGAGCTGGACCGCTACTCAACAGAAGAATACAAGGCACTAATAAACGCTCATTACACTCAAGAGCAAAAGCAGGCGATCGTTAATGTCTTGTCACTGATTGCTCATGGCGAAGCGTATGCCTGGATGGTGTCAGCGGAAGTGTTGGTTGATGCGGAGAGCACGGGCGGTAAGGCTGCTGTTACTATGCAAGTTCTTGAGGAGGCGAAACACTTTGTGGTTTTGCGTGAGTTGCTATTGGCTTGGGATTGTGAAGTGCCAAGATTCCTTGTTTGGGAATACTTAGTAATGGAGCGTACGCTAAAGTCCAAGGGGCTCGAAAAGTTCTTTGGCATGAACGTCCTTGTTGAAAATATAGCAATGGGTCTTTTTGGTATGTTTGGAGAGATGCCAGGGCTAGAAATTCTAAAAATGTTCCACTTGGACGAATCCAGGCATTGCGCACTGCCAGTTAATTATTTTGATGAGTTGCCGATGTCCTGGTGGCAAAAATACAGCCCTTATGCTCAGTTGCGCCGATTATCTATGGTGCTTCCTGCTATTCCTTTGTTGGTTTCGATTGAAAAAGACATGGCAGTATTAGGTGTAGATTCTCTAGAGTTTGGAGGATCGTTGGTTCGAAAAGTTTTTCATATGACGGATCGAGTTGGATTTCATATGGTAATTCCTCCCGTCGTATTAACAGAAATGTTAAATGATGCCTTCAACATGTACGCTAAACTTACGCGGAAAGGCCATGATTACATTGATTTTATGAGTTCGGAATCGGTTACTGGTGAAGAGATGGCAAGGATCGAAAAGGAGGTGTTCGATCTTTATAGGGCGGGTAAAAAAGTCACCTCTGAGACTGGTGGAAAAATTCTAAATTGGGGCCGTAAGGTGGCATAATCTAAACTGCTTTATATAAGTCTAATGATCGTTTTTTGTGCCACTCTTTAGAGTGCATTTTCTGAAGCCTCCTTTAGATAAAGGAGGCATTTTTTGTAACAGAAAAACCATAAATGCTAGTTTGGTTGAGCGGAATGCAGCGGCATTTGATTTTCTCACCATGTATATGTTGGCAATTACTACAAGTAAGTTAATGAATCTTTCTATCAACAATTCCCATGAACTAACCCTGCTAATAACCCTGTTGCTAAATTAAGCGCGGTAAGATGCCCATTTTCTTGCAGATAATGCCAAGCATTACTTCGTCGGCACCACCACCAATAGAGCTCAAACGCTGATCACGGTAGGCGCGGGAAACTGGGTTATCCCACATGAAGCCCATACCTCCCCAGTACTGCAGGCAGGCGTCTGTGACTTCACGCACCAAACGCCCCGCTTTCAACTTCGCCATGGAGGCTTTCAAGGTCACTTCCATGCCATTGATGTAGCCATCTACCGCGTCATAGGTCAACGCACGCAGAGCTTCTACTTCGGTTTGCAACTCCGCCAGACGGAAGTGAATTACCTGCTGATCCAACAGCGGCTTACCAAACGCCTGGCGCTCGCGGGTGTATTCAATGGTGGTGTTAATGCAGTGTTCCATGGACTTCAGTAATCCCGCAGCGCAATACAAACGCTCTTCCTGGAACTGAATCATCTGATAGGTAAAACCCATGCCCTCTTCACCAATCAGGTTCTTCTGTGGGACGCGCACCTCGTCGAAGAAAATCTGTGCAGTATCGGAAGAACGCATGCCCAATTTGTCGAGCTTTTCCGAGAATGAAATACCCGGGGTGTTGGTAGGCACGACGATCAAAGATTTGCTCTTATGAGGCTTGTCACCACCGGTATTGGCCAGCAGGCACAGATAGTCCGCTTGGGTGGCGTTGGTGATCCACATTTTGGTGCCGTTGATGATGTAGTCGTCTCCGTCTTTTACAGCGGTGGTTTTAATATTGGCCACATCAGAACCGGCGTGAGGCTCACTCACAGCAATTGAGCATACTGCATCACCTGCAATGGCTTTTGAAAGAAACTCTTCCTTGATGTAGTTGCTGCCAAACTTGGCCATGGCCGGTGTAGACATATCGGTTTGCACACCGATGGCCATGGAAACACCGCCACTGGCAATGCGACCTAGCTCTTCAGAGAACACAATTTGATAACTGTAGTCCAATCCCATGCCGCCGTATTCGGCTGGCTTGGCGATCCCCAGAAGACCAAGGTCGCCCATTTTTTTGAACAGCTTATGAGCTGGGAAGATACCGTCTTTTTCCCATTGATCACAGTAGGGGTTGATTTCTTTATCAATAAACTGGGCAATGGTATTACGTATTGCTTCGTGTTCTTCAGTAAATCTCATAATTATTCTCTCTCGCTTAATTGTCTGTGGCTACCTGCTCTACTTACGGGAAAAAAAAATTACTTAAATGTAGGCAGTTTCATTGTCATTGTTGTTATCCTTTATATTTTTGTGTGCGCTTTAGTTATCTGCGTTATTCCGGTGTTCGCGGGAATGAGGGGCCATTTATAATGGCTTTTCGTGATTAAAACCCATACTGACGTGACGCTAGATCACGCATAATTTCTTCCGATCCCCCGCCAATGGCATTGACGCGCACTTCACGGTAAATACGCTCCACGCGATTGCCACGGATATAGGAAATACCCCCCATAATCTGCATGGCCTCACGAGCACAAAATTCCATGGTCTGACTGGCCTGCACCTTACACATTGCGATATCGCCAGCATTGGGCTTACCATCCATCAACTGTTTGGAGCATACTTGGATATAGGCTTGAGTGGCGTTTATGCGTTGTTTCATATCAGCAATTTTGTGACGGATCACCTGATGCTGGGACAAGGTCTTGCCAAAGGTCTTACGCTCCTGGGCCCACTTTACCGCATCTTCGAGACAGACGCGGGCGAAGGCTTCCATGGACACAATCAACTGCATACGTTCCAGATTGAAGTTGCCCATAATGGCTTTAAAACCTTCGTTTTCCTTGCCCACCAAGTTGCCTACAGGCACTCGCACATTGTCGAAGTATAAGGTCGCGGTATCGGATGCCCACCAGCCCTGTTTTTTATCCAGCTGCGTGCGGCTAACGCCCTCGGCATCGAGAGGAATCAACAACAGAGAGATACCGCCCAACCCTGCTCCACCGGTACGGACGGCGGTGGAGGCCCAACTGGAGTACATGCCGCCAGTGATAAAGGTTTTGGAGCCGTTAACAATATAGAAATCTCCATCGCACACAGCAGTGGTGATTAATTGCGCCACATCAGAACCTGCACCGGGCTCGGTCACGGCCAAAGAAATACGCTTTTCACCACTGATTACAGCGGGGCCAACCTCTTGCTTAACTTCCTCGGAGGCCAGTTTGAAAATGGTAGGCAGTGAAATACCATGCACGGTGAGAGCGGCACCGACACCACCGGCACCAAGACGCGCCAACTCTTCATAGATGATATTGCCGTGCCATACATCCAACCCTTCAGTCAGGCCGCCGTAGGCCTCGGGATAACCCACGGCAAACATGCCCACTTCAGCAGCCTTGGGGAAGATCTCATCGGGAACCTTATGATCCTCCTCCCATTGATTGGCATAGGGCATCAGCTCGGAATCAATAAACTTACGCAGCTGATCGCGCCAGGCCTCGTGATCTTCGGTCAAATAGGGGTTGGGTAATCGTGCTCCATCGAAATCCAGGGACATACTGACCTCGTTTATTATTTTTCCACCGATAGTAAAAGGAGAGTATTGGTTAAGGGAAATAACCGCAACACCACTACATTAACCGTATACTTAAATAGTAAAGCCACCATGAACTTCCATTACATCGCCGCTTAGATAGCTATTTTCAAATATAGATTCTACCGCTTGAGCAATATTATCTGTGTTACCAATTCGACGTAGTGGAACCATTTTCGCAAAGTCTTCCAGAATATCTGCAGGCATACTTCTTAATAATTCAGTTTCAATAGTACCCGGTGCAACAGCCATTGAGCGAATATTGTATGGACCAAGTTCTTTCGCCCAAACACGACTCATGGAAACAATGCCAGCTTTGGCTGCAGAATAATTTGTTTGACCAAAATTACCGCGATAAGCGATAGATGACATGCTAACAATACAGCCTTCCTTTACACCTAGTTCAACCATGTGTGCAGCCGCTTCGCGGGCACATAAGAAAGCGCCTTTCATATGCACATCTACAACAAGTTCAAAATGGTCAGCACTCATCTTTTTAACCACTTTGCCTTCTTTAACTTTGATCAACTGAGCGTCACGAAGAATACCTGCATTATTCACTAGGCCTTCAATGGAACCAAAATCCGCAACGACTCGACTAAAAGTGGACTCTACTTGTTCCTCGTCAGCGACATTACATTGATATCCACGGGCTTCGCTGCCCTCTGCCTCCACTAATGCCTTCGTTTTAGCCAAAGCATCTTGATCCAAATCTAGGATAGCAATCTTGGCACCCTTCTTAGCCAAACCCACTGCTACTGCCTGGCCAATGCCGCGACCACCACCTGTAATTGCCACTATCTTACCGTTTAATTCCATAATATACCTTTGATTTGAATTGCCGATAAACGCGTCACCGATATTCAATTATCTAATCACGAATTGTCCCGAAGAATAAAACCAGCCGCTTTCTCGCCAATCATCATGGTAGGCGCGTTCGTATTACCACTGATTAATAACGGCATGACGGATGCGTCGGCGACACGCAAAGCAGATAAGCCTCTGACCCTTAACCGGCTATCTACTACTGACAGATTATCCTTTCCCATACGGCAGGTGCCCACCGGATGATAGATGGATTCAGCACGCTGACGTATATCAGCGTCTATCTGGGCATCAGTGACGACATCGCTAGCCGGCAGATCATCGCCTCCATAAGCTCTAGCGAAAGCTTTGGTGTGGAATACCCGGCGAGCCAACTTGACACCCTCACGCAGAATTCGAAGATCATCATCGTCGGACAGATAACAGGGATCGATTAGTGGTGCGCTACCAGGATCGTTATCGATCAGACGAATCCATCCCCGGCTTTTGGGTCGCAACTGGCAGACGTGGATAGTGCAACCAAAGCCTGGGGTCAACTTTCTACCGTGATCACGTAAAAACGTAGGCAGAAAATGCAACTGTACATCCGGACAAGAGCCGCCACCCACATTGACAAACGCCCCCGCTTCCGCTGCATTGCTGGCAAGAAACCCGCGCCGATAGCGGAAGTAATCGTAGAACGCACGCAGCAAACGCGGTACGAAGTAAGGGGAAAAGCCAATCGACTGCCGGCTGCGATCATGAATCGATATAGTCATGTCGAGATGATCCTGAAGATTGCGACCCACTTCAGGAGAATGAACTAGACAATCAATACCAACACTTTGTAGATGGTCACGATCACCAATGCCAGAAAGCATTAGCAACTGAGGGGAGTTGATAGCGCCCCCGCCCAGGACAACCGCCCGCAATACGCGCAGCATGTGCGAAGTACCCGACGCATCAATATATTCGACCCCCACCGCACGCTCTTTCTCGATTAAAACTCGGGAGACCATTGCACCGGTCAGAATACTAAGATTCTTTCGTTCCTTCGCCGGATCGAGAAACGCCCGTGCCGCGCTCCAGCGTCGCCCGTCTTTTTGCGTCACTTGGAAACGACCAAAGCCGCGCTGGGTTTCGCCGTTGAAATCATCGTTACGTTTTTCGCCCAGCTCCTGGCCAGCACGAATAAACAGCTCAGTCAGCGGGTTCGGATCCCTGACGCGGGTGACATTCAGCGGTCCTCCGTTACCATGCCATGTGTCAAACAAGTATTCCTCATTATGCTCGTGAGCATTAAAGATCGGTCGCACATCCTCCCAACCCCAACCTTCCAAACCTAAATCGCGCCAAGCATCGTAATCCTGAGGTTGACCACGAATGTAAACCATGGCATTGATCGAGCTACTCCCACCAAGGGTTTTTCCGCGAGGCCAATAAAGTTGTCTGTTATCAAGCGAATTCTGCGCTACAGTATTATAACCCCAGTTGCGCTTTCCCTCCTTGATCAGTCCGATGACTCCGAATGGCACGTTCACGAACCCGCTATTGTCATGCGGACCTGCTTCCAGCACGCATACCGAGAACTTCCCCGACTCACTCAATCGATTGGCTAAGACACAGCCGGCGGACCCCGCTCCGACTACGATGAAGTCATAATCATCCAAGACCATTCACCTCGCTCAAGGAGGCCAAACGATCAAGGTGATAGTCACGATGACCATGAGTCAAGGAACAGTGGGTCATAAGACGAAAGTAGTGACCTATGTCCAGCTCTTCGGTGACGCCAATACCACCGTGAATCTGGATGGCTTGCTGAGCGATCTTTACCGCCTTTTCGGCATAGTAGGCCTTCGCAGCCGAGCACGCGCGATCTCGTTCTTGCGCATTTCCTAGCTCTGCTTTCACTGCGACCATGAATAACATTGACTCCAATTGCTGGAGGTCAGTAAACATATCCACAAGATAGTGTTGAATAACTTGAAAATTACCTATGGCTGCGCCGAATTGCTTACGCGTCTTTGCATATTCAAGGGTACGCTGGTAAAGCGCATTCGCAGCGCCATACATCCTCGCACAATCAAGGGCCTGAAGCCAAGCAACGACCTGGCTGATAACACGGCTAGTCTCCGCGCCACGCAAGAGAATCATTCCGTCCTCAATCACGATATCATGAAACACCAGATCTACGAATCGACTACCGTCCAGCGCCCGATAACGCGTGATCTTGCAGCTTTCAAGCGGCACGACGAGCAATACTAACTCTTCTCCGAGCCTCGCCGTCACTAGAATCTTGCTCG
>CATLZI010000077.1 GCA_950063125.1 uncultured Porticoccus sp.
TTCAGGGAGTCTGGCTCCGACGGTTCGAAAGCCAATGCCATGGCCAGTGCCACGGAGCTGACCATGTTGACCCAGAGTATCTGGGCGGCAGTAATTGGCAGGGTCAGTCCGAAGAGTATTGCCAGCAACAGACTGAGGGACTCGCCGCCATTCACCGGTAACAGAAAGGAAATGACTTTTTTCAGATTGTCGTACACGGTCCGCCCCGCCTGGACGGCTTTGGCAATGGTGGCAAAATTGTCGTCTGCCAGGACCAGTTCAGCCGCTTCCTTGGCTGCTTCGCTGCCTTTATGCCCCATGGCAATACCGGCGTCGGCCCGTTTCAGGGCCGGGGCATCGTTTACTCCATCCCCGGTCATGGCGACAATTTTTCCCTGTGCCTGCAATGCTGTAACCAATCGCAATTTGTGTTCCGGGCTGGTGCGTGCAAATACGTCTGTATCCAGTACCCGATCCGCCAGAGCCTGCTCATCCAACTGATCGATATCTGTACCGGTGAGGACGCTATCGGGATTCTGCAGGCCGATTTGGCGGCCAATGGCTGCAGCGGTACCGGCGTGGTCACCGGTGATCATTTTTACCCGGATGCCCGCTTGATGGCAGTCGGCAACGGCAGCAATGGCCTCTGGTCTGGGGGGGTCGATCAGTCCCACCAGGCCCAGGAAGGTCAGTCCTTGTTCCAGGTCAGCCATGTCAAGTGAGGTCTTTCCCGCCGGCATCTCTAGCGAGGCCAGTGCCAGCACGCGCTGTCCGTCAGCGGCGAGTTTCTCTGCTTTATCATGCCAGAGATCAGGCAGAAACGGTTCCAGCTCGTTGTTGGCATTGTACTGTTGTTGACATAAGCCGAAGAGGCTCTCCGGGGCTCCTTTTACATGCAGCCTTCTACCCTGTGAACTCTCGTTAAGGGTGGCCATGAAGCGATGTCTGGCATCGAAGGGGATGACATCGATGCGCGGCCAATGAGTGTGGGCATCCGTCATGGTCAGCCCGGTTTTTTCAGCAAAGGCGAGTAACGCCCCCTCCATGGGATCGCCTTCGACGATCCATTGGTTATCCCGTTTATGGAGTGCTGCGTCATTGCAGAGAGCCGCAGCCAGAGCCAGGCGTTCGAGTCGGTGAGTAGAATGCTCCTCCGCCTGGGAAACGATGTCACCTTCCGGTGCATAACCGCTGCCCCGGATACTGAAATCCCCGTTGGGAGTTGCCACGGTGGTGACCATCATTTCATTGCGCGTCAGTGTTCCGGTCTTGTCGGTACAGATAACCGAGACCGAGCCCAGGGTCTCAATGGCGGGCAGGCGACGTACGATAGCGTTTTGGCGGGCCATAGCCTGAACCCCGATTGCCAGGGTAACCGTCAATACGGCCGGTAACCCTTCGGGAATGGCCGCGACGGACAGCCCAACCACAGCAGTGAATATCTCACTGAAAGCCTGTTTCTGGATCAGTAAACCATAGGCCAGAATAGCGCCCGCCATCGCCAGAATAAAGACGGTCAGCCATTTGGAGAATACTGCCATCTGCTGCACCAGCGGTGTGGTGAGGGTCTCCACTCGGGCGAGCATGCCGCTGATGCGACCTATCTGGGTGGTCGGGCCAATATCCACCACGACTCCACGCCCCTGACCACGGGTGACCAGCGTGCCGCTGAATGCCATGGAGGCACGATCGCCCAGGGCTGCGTCTATGGCTGTGGGCGTCACGCCCTTTTCCACTGGTACGGATTCACCCGTCAGAATGGCTTCCTGAATATTGAGACCGCTGGCTTTGAGCAATCTCAGGTCAGCCGGGATCTTGTCCCCGGCTTCCACCAGTACAATATCGCCAGGGACCAGCTCCTCGCCGGGGACACTCTGCCGCCTGCCATCCCGGATCACGGCTGCATTTGGGGCCAGCATATGGCGAATTGCATCCATGGCCCGCTCTGCCTTCCCTTCCTGAATCAGACCGATCACAGCGTTGAGAACCACCACCGCAAGAATTACTGCAGTATCCACCCAGTGGCCGAGCAGGGCTGTGATCATGGCCGATCCCAGCAATACATAGATCAATACATTGTGAAAGTGCAACAGAAAGCGCACCAGAATACCGTGGCTGTGTGGCAGGGGAAGATTGTTGGCGCCGTATGCCTGGCGGCGTTTCGCCACATCTTCTGCAGTTAGTCCGTCAGCGCTGGCATCCAGTGTTTTGAGCACCGCTGCAGTGTCCAGTCCGTGCCAGTGAGTGTGTTCACCTTGATTTTTTGTCATGGGTAGTATTTTGGTTCCTGGATGCTTTGGTTCTGTTTGAAAGGGCATTATGACTGTGTTGATGTTGGTTGCCAGGGTGTATCAGAATAAAAAATCGTCAGCCTGTCATCAATAAATCAACTGTCTCCAGTAAGATGGCGATCATGTACCCTGATCAGCAGTATACCTTGGAGGAATTATAACAATGGCCGTTATTTGCAAAACAGTTGAAGAGGCATTGGCACCGATAAAATCCGGCGACAGGGTCTGGTGCCACTCCATGGCGGCAACGCCCTACAGGCTCCTGGAAGCGCTGGCCGTACATGTTTTGAGCCTTGAAAACGTCACACTGCTTCAGCTTCACCTGGAGCATGCAGAAGCGGTCTGCCAGCCCCAACTTGAAGGGCATTTGCGCAATCGCTGTTATTTCGTCAGCCACGGTACCCGGGAACTGGTGAATACCGGCAAGGCGGATTACGTGCCCATCTTCCTCTCCGAAATCCCCAAACTCTTGCGCAGCGGTCGCCAGCCCATTGATGTCGCACTGATTCAGGTGTCGCCCCCGGACCGTCACGGCAATTGCTCGCTCGGTGTCTCCGTAGAGGCCACTCTGGCAGCCTGTAACGTGGCAAAAACCGTGATTGCCCAGATTAACCCGCAGATGCCCCGCACTCACGGTGATGCAGCCATTTCGTTGAAATCCATTGACTTCGTTGTGGAGATCGACAGCGAGATCCCCGCCTCTTCCCCTTCTGTGCCAAAGGACGAACACCTGCAGATTGGTGGCCATGTGGCCGAGTTGATTCGCGATGGCGACTGCCTGCAAATGGGCATTGGCGCCATACCGGATGCGGTGCTGGCGCATCTCGGTAACCATCGACATCTGGGTATCCATACTGAAATGTTTTCCAGCGGTGTGCTGCCGCTGGTGGCATCGGGTGTCATAGACAACAGCAATAAGGTGATTCAGCCGGGTAAAATTGTCACCAGCTTTGTACTGGGTTCCGATGCCCTCTACGATTTTGTTGCTGATAACACCGAGGTGCTTTTTCTCGATGTGGAATATGTCAACAACCCGGCAGTCATTCGAAAAAATGCTCAGGTGGTATCGATCAACAGTGCGATTCAGATCGACCTGTCCGGTCAGGTCTGTGCGGATTCCATTGGCGGAAAGGTTTATTCGGGTTTTGGTGGGCAGGTGGATTTTGTCACTGGTTCCCAGCTTTCAGAGGGCGGTCGCTCTATCATTGCGATGCCATCCACGGCTCTCTCTGGCAGTCAATCGCGCATTGTCAGCCACCTCTCGGGCGGCGCCGGTGTGGTGACGTCGCGTGCCCAGGTGGATTTCATCGTGACCGAGTATGGTGTTGCACACCTGCATGGTCGCAGTCTTCGTGAGCGGGCCGAGCGATTGATTGCCATTGCACATCCGGATTTCCGGGAGGACCTGGCAAAATCTGTCAATTTCTAGTCACCGGCTTCGGGTGCAGCAGAAAACCAGATATCGCCATACCAGGCCCGTGCACTGAGACCGGTGTTGTCGGTATCGGTCATCAGGGCGACGGCCGCGATCTCCCCGGGATCTTCACCGAACAGACGTCGATAATCGGCCAGTACATCCCGTTGTTCCTGTACCCATTGATCCTGCAACCCGCGACTACCCCGGACGGCGATCATTCGGGCATTTGAGGTAAAGGCATTGGGCCACTCACTGCCTGCGGGCTGATTGCTCGACCAGACATAATTGATCGCACGGGTGCGCCAGAACCTCAGCCCGCCGGAAAATACCACATACAGCCGCGCCGGATAATCATCGCCGGCCTTGTGGCGCTCATTGTTGCCAGTCAGCAGGTCGTTGACTTTCCAGGACCAGTTCAGCAGCGGCGTCTGTTTCAGATCAATTGCTATTTCCCGGTAAAGGCCCGAGGCGCTGGCGCGACTGTCAGCCCGCAGCACCTGTCGACCGTCATCGGGAACCAGCGCATAATCGGTTTTTCCGGTAAACACTTTGGTGTTCCACTGATCGAGCTGACCTTCGGAAAAGTTGCCGACATCGATTCGGTCAACCTCGGCGAGTGCTATCCCCGAACAGGGCAACAGTGCAGTGATGAGGGAGATTTTCAGCCATACCGTCATTGCTCGACAGGTTGTTGATGAAATAGCTGGGAGCATAGGAATATCCGAACAAGGAGGGTAGCCTGGCAGGCTGCCCAATAAGGCAACAGGTTAGTGTGGATTGCGGGGCCGGGCAACTCGTCAGGCGCATCGAAATCTGTAGGGCGGGAGCAAACGGTTTGATGATTGCTTCGTCAAAACAGGTAGCTTCGTATTTATGCAGCAATTACCAGGTGAACTCACGACCATGGAGCGCCGCAGGCTTAAATACCTCGGGTTGGCATTGCTGCTGGCATTGTCACTGGGGATTGCACTCGCCCTGTACCTTGCTTCCGCAGTGGGTGCCGTGATTGCACTGGTGGTCGGTTACCTTATCTGGAGATTATTTATTCTGTTGATTGATCGGCAGCTGGCATTGACCTGCAGTATTTGTCGGCGGCGGGGATTGGCCGAAATACCGGGGTTGCCCTGCCGACTGCCGGAATACCAATGCAGTGCATGCGGGGCACGCTTCAAGCAGGGCCATCCCATATCGGCGGTGCAAACCGATAAAACCGACTGAACAGCGACTTGCCAAGCCAGTTTGCAGCGTGGCGGAGATGAAACACCTAATGCCGGGTAGGGCTGATCAACTTGACGACCTGGCGGTCCGGTTCGCGAAACTCTCCGGCTGCCTCCAGCGCTGAGAGATAATCCTGCCAGTAACTCTGGTAGTTGATGGCAAGGTCGCGCAGATAGTCCCAGGTGAAAATACCGCTGTCGTGACCATCACTGAAGGTCACCTGCAGGGCATAGTTTCCCGAAGGGGCCACATGGGTGATACGGACACCATGTTTTCCCGACTGCGGTATTCCCTGTCCCTTGCCGTGTCCGCGAACTTCCGCGCTGGGGGAGTGGACCCGCAAATACTCTCCGGTCAGTGTGAACCGGCTGCCATCAGCATACTCGAGCAGCAGGCTGCCTTCCTCAAGGTTCAGTTTGATTTTTTCTGGTGTCATCGCGGCCACGCTGCCGGTGTTATCCGGCCCCTGTTATCCGGCATCTACAGAATGAATCGGGACAAATCTTCATCCCGGGAAATTTCATTCAGGTATTTATCGACATAGGCACTGTCAATATCGATGGGCTCGCTTTTTTCGCCGAGGTCAGAGGCTTCGAACGACATTTCCTCCAGCAGACGCTCCATGATGGTATGCAGGCGTCGGGCACCGATATTCTCCGTCCGCTCATTGACATCAAAGGCAATTTCCGCAATACGCTTTACGCCATCGGCGGTAAAGCGGATGCGGAGCTGTTCGGTCGCCAGCAGCTCCCGGTATTGCTCGGTCAGAGACGCGCTGGGCTCGGTTAGGATTCGTTCAAAGTCACCACTGGTGAGGGACTCAAGTTCTACCCTGATGGGCAACCTGCCCTGCAGCTCCGGAATCAGATCCGAGGGTTTTGAGAAGTGGAAGGCGCCGGAAGCGATAAACAGGATATGGTCGGTTTTGATCATGCCGTATTTGGTGGAGACCGTGCAGCCCTCAATCAACGGTAGTAAATCCCGCTGCACACCTTCCCGGGAAATGTCGGTACCGGAGGTTTCGCCGCGCTTGGCCACCTTGTCAATTTCATCGATGAAAACAATGCCGTTCTGCTCTGCAACAGTTACCGCGCGAACTTTCAGTTCGTCATCATTGACCAGTTTTACTGCTTCGTCCTCGGTGAGTTTTTTCATGGCCTGTGCCACGGTCATTTTTTGCCGACTGGTTTTGTTTTTCCCCAGGTTGGAAAACATGCTTTGCAGCTGGTTGGTCATCTCTTCCATGCCGGGCGGCGCCATGATTTCAACGCCCACCGGCGACGCATTGACTTCGATTTCGATTTCCCGGTCATCCAGCTCGCCCTGGCGGAGCTTTTTGCGGAATACCTGCCGGGTACCTGACTCCGTTTCCGTCTGTTCCTTGTCCCGGGCAGGGGGCAACAGGACATCCAGGATACGCTCTTCGGCAGCGTCCATGGCGCGATGCTGGACCTTTTGCATTTCCTGTTCACGCAGCTGCTTCACCGACGTCTCCACCAGATCGCGAATAATCGATTCCACATCCTTGCCCACATAGCCCACCTCGGTGAACTTGGTGGCTTCCACCTTGACAAAAGGCGCGTCTGCCAGCCGGGCCAGTCGACGGGCAATTTCAGTTTTACCCACCCCGGTGGGGCCGATCATCAGAATGTTCTTCGGTGTTACTTCATTGCGCAACTCCTCTCTGAGTTGCATGCGACGCCAGCGGTTGCGCAGGGCAATGGCTACAGCGCGCTTGGCTGCATCCTGCCCTATGATATGGCTGTCGAGTTCATGGACGATTTCACGAGGGGTCATATTGGACATGTCTTGGTCTCTTGTTTCCGGTTGCCGTCAAACCCTCGGGCTGTAGCGGCAAATAATGGAGCCCAACCGGGCAGTGTGACAGTGGTAACAGGGCTTCGCTCTGCCAACACCCGGTTGATCAGTAATCGAGTTGTTCAATCGTGCGGTTGTGATTGGTATAGATACAGATATCGCCGGCGATGGCGAGTCCCTTCTCGACGATATCTCTGGCACTCAGCTCGGTGTTGTCGAGCAGGGCGCGCGCCGCAGACTGGGCGAAAGGGCCACCTGAGCCAATGGCAATCAGATCTTCTTCGGGCTGGATCACATCGCCGTTGCCGGTAATGATCAGCGAGGCTTCTTTGTCGGCTACCGCCAGCAAGGCTTCCAGTTTCCGGAGGATACGGTCCGAGCGCCAGTCTTTGGCCAACTCCACGGCGGCGCGGGTCAGGTTGCCGCTGTGCTGTTCCAGTTTGGCCTCGAATCGTTCGAAAAGTGTGAAGGCGTCGGCTGTGCCGCCGGCAAACCCGGCAATAATCTGATCTTTGTAAAGGCGGCGCACTTTGCGCGCGTTGCCTTTCATAACCGTATTGCCAAGGGTGACCTGGCCGTCTCCGCCGATGACAACGGTGCCATTGCGGCGCACGGAGAGAATGGTGGTACCGCGATATTGTTCCAAAAGATTCTCCTGTGGATTATTCATCCATCCAAAATAATTTTATACAGGGGCCTAGGTGGGGCCAAAATGCAGAAATTCAACAGTGACAGTTACCCGATGTCATCCGTTGCCGGGTCTTCCCTGAGGTACAGTGCCCCGTTCTCGATGTGACAGGGCACCATGTCCAGGTATTGGCCGGCACAGGGCCCGGCGATGCATTGACCGCTGTCCATCTCAAATAAGGCGCCGTGCGTACTGCACTGAATGTATTGCCGGTCATAATCCAGAAAACGATCCGGCATCAAGTTCAAGGGTGCGCCCGTATGGGGGCAGTGGTTGCGATAAGCAAACAGTGCCTGTCCTCGCCTCACCACAAAACAGCTTGCCCCAGCGATCTTCAGTTCCCTGCTGCCCGGATTCGGTAGCTCTGCCAGATGGCAGAGCGGTTGTGCGGACATCAGCCACCCCGGCGCAGTGTTTCAATGCGCTCGCTGAGGGGAGGGTGTGTCATGAACAGGCGCGAAGCATGTTCTTTCCAGCCACTGGAAATACCGAAAGCTGTAAGGGTATCCGGCATCTGGTTGGGCACGTGAGCCTGGGTTTCTTCCTGAAGTCGTTGCAGGGCCGAAATCATTGCCCCGCGACTGGCCAGGTGTGCGCCACTGGCGTCGGCGCGGAATTCCCGCCAGCGGGAAAACCACATCACAATCATTGACGCAAAAATGCCCAATACCACCTGCAGCACCATGACGATCATGAAGTAACCGATGCCGTGGCCACTGTTGTTTTTGAATACGGCCCTGTCGATAATCGAGCCGAGAATCCGGGCAAAAAACATCACAAAGGTATTCAGAACCCCTTGCACCAGTGACAGGGTTACCATGTCGCCATTGGCCACATGGCCAATT
The DNA here is from genome assembly GCA_950063125.1 of uncultured Porticoccus sp. Taxonomy (GTDB): domain Bacteria; phylum Pseudomonadota; class Gammaproteobacteria; order Pseudomonadales; family Porticoccaceae; genus Porticoccus. The sequence goes on from CATLZI010000077.1 coordinate 8,257, forward strand.
TCATGGGCCAGCACAGCGCGGACTTCCTCGCGATCAAAACGCTGCATCAACCCTGCGCTGACTGCAACCAGGGCATCGTTCCTGTTCCAGCCTGTGGCGAAGGCATTTGATTGCTGGGCCGGAAAAATGCCGACTTCGGGCATGCCGATGCCCGCTTTTTTTGCCAGATCGGCAACCGTTTCTTTCAGCCAGCGCTCCTCGGGGGTGCGCGGCTGGTCGATCAGTTGCACGCCGGTGGACCGCTTCGCCATCCACTTTGAGATAAGCAGCGAGATGAATGAGCCGGCAAAACCGAATATCCCGCACATGATGGGTGTCTCCCGCAGTCTACGGCCTGGAAAACGGCGCTTTCAGATTAGCATGGGCCGTCGCCGACTGTAAACGCGATACGCGGGGCCGCCTAGTGCGTGTGCGGAAGCTAGGGAAGCAGCCTCCCGGTCGAGCAGCCACGTCAGCTTCCCCGGCGACGGCTTGACCATCGATGCGGGCAGCACCACCGTGTCACGCTCCGAATACAGCACTTGTCGCATGGCCGCCGCCTGGGTGCTGCCCATCACCAGGAA
>CATLZI010000078.1 GCA_950063125.1 uncultured Porticoccus sp.
CGTTATCCAGCAGGGCGTCGACAGCCTCCTGCAGCATGCGTTTTTCATTGCGCACGATGATATCGGGAGCATTCAGCTCCAGCAGGCGTTTCAAACGATTGTTGCGGTTAATAACCCGGCGATACAAGTCATTGAGGTCCGAGGTGGCGAAACGTCCACCGTCCAGAGGTACAAGAGGACGCAGGTCCGGCGGCAACACCGGCAGCGCCTCCATCACCATCCATTCCGGTTTATTGCCAGAGTGCAGGAAAGCCTCAAGCAATTTCAGCCGCTTGGACAGTTTCTTGATTTTCGTTTCGGAACGGGTATTGGGAATCTCCTCACGGATATCTGCAATTTCCTGCTCCAGATCGAGATCCTTCATCAGCTTCTGGATGCCCTCGGCACCCATCGTGGCTTCGAAGTCGTCACCGAAATCTTCCATGGCCTGAAAGTATTCTTCATCGGTCAGCAGGTTGCCGCGCTCAAGCGTCGTCATACCCGGGTCGGTAACCACAAATGATTCGAAGTAGAGAACACGTTCGATTTCACGCAAGGTCATATCCAGCATCAAACCAATGCGGGAAGGTAGCGATTTCAGGAACCAGATATGGGCCACCGGACAGGCCAGCTCAATGTGGCCCATACGATCCCGACGCACTTTGGCCAGAGTGACCTCAACACCACATTTCTCACAAACAATACCGCGGTGCTTCATGCGTTTATATTTACCGCAGAGACACTCGTAATCCTTTACAGGACCAAAAATTTTGGCGCAAAACAAACCTTCCCGCTCGGGCTTGAAGGTACGGTAGTTAATAGTCTCCGGCTTTTTCACTTCACCATATGACCAGGACCGGATCATGTCCGGTGATGCCAGGCCAATACGTATGGCGTCAAACTCGCCTGTTTGATCCTGTGACTTGAGCAGATTCAGTAAGTCTTTCAATGCCTTTCTCCAGTGGGTGCTAGCTTTGCGCGGCGGACATTAGGTCCGCCCCCAACCTAATAATGACCGTTACTCGTTTTCCAACTCGATGTTGATAGCAAGCGAGCGTATTTCCTTCACCAACACGTTGAAGGATTCCGGCATGCCGGGCTCCATGCTGTGATCGCCATCCACAATGTTTTTATACATTTTGGTACGACCATTCACATCATCGGACTTGACTGTGAGCATCTCCTGCAAGGTATAGGCAGCGCCATATGCCTCGAGCGCCCACACCTCCATTTCACCAAAGCGCTGGCCCCCAAACTGGGCTTTACCGCCCAGTGGCTGCTGGGTGACCAGGCTGTAGGATCCCGTTGAGCGGGCATGCATTTTGTCGTCTACCAGGTGATTCAGTTTCAGCATGTACATATAACCGACGGTTACAGGTCGCTCAAACTGATCACCGGATCGTCCGTCATAGAGCGTCATTTGCCCACTTTCCGGCAGATCGGCCAGAGCCAGTAGAGCCTTGATCTCTTCCTCCTGCGCGCCATCAAATACCGGCGTCGCCATCGGCACACCCTTGCGCAGGTTGTTGGCCAGCTCACCTATTTCCTTATCTGACAGCGTATTCAACTCGACCGGACTGGTACCGAGACCCACGTCGTAGATCTGCTGCAGAAACTTGCGGATCTCGGCAGTTTTCTGCTGAGCCTGGATCATACGATCGATTTTCTCACCAAGCCCCTTGGCAGCGAGCCCCATGTGCGTTTCAAGGATCTGGCCGACATTCATCCTTGATGGCACGCCAAGTGGGTTCAAAACCACGTCGACAGGCACACCATTTTCATCAAAAGGCATATCTTCCACGGGCATGATCACGGAGATAACACCCTTGTTACCGTGACGGCCCGCCATTTTATCGCCAGGCTGAATGCGACGTTTGACAGCCAGATACACCTTGACGGTTTTCAGCACACCGGGAGCGAGATCATCGCCACTTTGCAGCTTGCTCTTTTTATCCTGATAACGCTCATCAAGTATTTTGCGGCGTTCGGTCAACAGTTCCTCTGCCCTGGCAACCTGTTCGTTCAGAGCGTCTTCGTTCATCCGCAACTTGAACCATTCTTCACTGGTATAGGCAGCAACGATTTCTTCCGTCAGCTTGTCGCCTTTTTTGAGACCGGGGGCCTTAACCACAGGCTGCCCTACCAATGCGGCACTCAACCGTTCAAAAGTGGCATTTTCCATAATGCGGTATTCATCATTCAGGTCCTGACGGAACTGATCCAGTGCAGCCTTCTCGATTTGCAGAGAGCGCTGATCCTTTTCCAGCCCGTCGCGGGTAAATACCTGTACATCAATAACCGTACCCTTGGTGCTTGAGGGAACCCGCAGGGAGGTGTCTTTCACATCAGAGGCTTTTTCACCAAAGATGGCACGAAGCAACTTCTCCTCCGGAGTCAGCTGGGTTTCGCCCTTCGGCGTGACCTTGCCCACCAGAATATCACCGGCCGAAACCTCGGCGCCAATGTAGACAATTCCGGACTCATCAAGACGGGACAGCGCTGCCTCACCGACATTGGGAATGTCAGCAGTAATCTCTTCTGCCCCAAGTTTGGTATCACGGGCCGTACAGGTCAGCTCCTGAATATGAATAGTAGTAAAGCGATCCTCCTGAACCACCCGTTCTGAAATCAGAATCGAGTCCTCAAAGTTATAGCCATTCCAGGGCATGAAAGCGATACGCATATTCTGACCCAACGCCAGTTCACCCATATCCACAGATGGGCCATCGGCAAGAATATCACCACGAGCTATAACATCGCCCTGGCGGACAATCGGTCTTTGATTGATACAGGTATTCTGGTTGGAACGGGTGTACTTGGTGAGATTATAAATATCAACACCGGCATCACCAGATTCAACCTCATCGTCATTGACACGCACAACAATCCGGCTGGCGTCAACGTTCTCAATGACACCACCGCGACGACCGACCACACAGACACCGGAGTCCGATGCCACATGGCGCTCAAAACCGGTTCCCACCAGCGGTTTTTCAACCACCAGCGTCGGCACAGCCTGACGCTGCATATTGGAACCCATCAATGCGCGGTTGGCATCATCGTGTTCCAGGAACGGAATCAGTGCTGCTGCAACCGACACCACCTGCTGGGGAGACACATCCATATAATGAACATCTTCCGGCGGTTTAACCGTAAATTCACCAATGTGACGAACATTGACAAGCTCATCGTTGAGCTCACCTTTCTCATTAACAGAGGCAGAGGCCTGAGCGATAACAAAATTGGATTCGTTAATCGCCGACAGGTATTCGATCTGATCAGTTACCTTGCGGTCAATCACCTTCCGGTACGGCGTCTCGAGAAAGCCGTAACTGTTGGTACGAGCATAGGCTGCCAAGGAGTTGATCAAACCAATATTTGGACCCTCGGGCGTTTCAATAGGACACACACGGCCATAATGCGTAGGGTGTACGTCACGAACCTCAAAACCGGCGCGCTCCCGGGTAAGACCACCTGGGCCCAATGCCGACACACGTCGCTTGTGAGTGACCTCGGACAACGGGTTGTTCTGGTCCATAAACTGGGACAACTGGCTGGAGCCAAAAAACTCCTTCATGGCTGCGGCAACCGGTTTGGCGTTGACCAGATCCTGGGGCATCAACCCTTCGGATTCTGCTACAGAGAGGCGCTCTTTGACTGCGCGCTCGACACGAACCAGACCTATGCGGAACTGGTTTTCCGCCATCTCACCCACGGAACGAATCCGGCGGTTACCCAGGTGATCAATATCATCCACCACACCTTTACCGTTGCGAATGTCGATCAGAACTTTCATCACGTCGACAATATCTTCGCGACTCAGGGTACCTTCGCCTACTTCCTCTTCGCGGCCGAGGCGACGATTAAACTTCATCCGGCCAACACCGGACAGATCGTAACGCTCCAGACTGAAAAACAGATTATTGAACAGATTTTCAGCAGATTCCTTGGTCGGCGGTTCGCCGGGACGCATCATCCGGTAAATTTCTACCAGTGCTTCAAGCTGGGTACGGCTACTGTCGCTGCGCAGGGTGTCAGAAACAAATGGACCACAGTCCAGATCATTCGTATAGATCGTCTCAACCGACTTCAGCCCGGCTTCGCGCAACTTATCGAGGGCTTCCTGGGTAATTTCAGTATTACACTCAAGCAGCAGCTCGCCGGTGTTTGGATCCACCAGATCCTTTGCCAGAGGACGACCGTAAAGGTAGTCGGTGGGCACCTCGAGCTTGCTGACATTCTCTTTTTCCAACTCACGAATATGGCGCGCCGTGATCCGACGCCCCTCTTCAACAATAACCTTGCCGCCCTTGCCCTTGATATCAAATGCGGCGATATCGCCCCGCAGACGGGAGGGAACCAGATCCAGTGAGTAACTGCCGTCTTTAGCCAGGTTGAATGTGCTGGTTTCAAAAAACATTCCCAGCATTTCTTCTGAGCTGAACCCAAGCGCACGCAACAGGATAGTTGCCGGCAATTTACGGCGCCGGTCAATACGCACAAACACCAGGTCTTTCGGATCAAACTCGAAATCCAGCCAGGAACCGCGGTAGGGGATAATCCGTGCGGAATACAGCAGCTTGCCGGAGGAGTGGGTTTTACCCTTGTCGTGATCGAAAAACACCCCTGGCGAACGGTGTAGCTGGGAAACAATAACCCGCTCGGTACCATTGATGATAAAGGTACCGTTATCCGTCATCAGGGGGATTTCTCCCATATAGACTTCCTGCTCTTTAATATCCTTGATTGCCTTGTTGGCAGACTCCTTGTCATAAATAACCAGACGCACACGAACTCTGAGCGGCACAGCGAAGGTAACACTGCGCAACTTGCACTCCTCTTCATCAAAGGATGGCTTGCCCAGCACGTAGTCAACATACTCGAGACTCGCATTACCTGAGTAGCTCACAATCGGAAAGACAGAATTAAATGCAGCATGCAGACCGGCGTCCATCCGTTGCTCAACGGGAACGCCTTTCTGTGTAAAATTTCGGTAGGAGTCGAGCTGAATCGCAAGAAGGAAAGGCAGGTCCATTACCTGTGGCAATTTGCCAAAATCCTTGCGAATACGTTTTTTCTCAGTGTACGAGTAAGCCATCATATTCCCCAGCACGTTCACTTGGTCCAATCGACCATCCAGCATTGCCCGGCTTTACAGCCGTCCGGCCCTTTAACAAAAAGGCCTTGTAGATCCCGCTTTAAGCATCTGCCATAAGCAGGAAAAGGCCGGAGGGCGAAATCGCCCACCAGCCTGCGCCTGATACATCATCAGACAACCAGCGCGTCAAACCCGTAGAACTTACTTAAGTTCGACAGTTGCGCCAGCCTCTTCCAACTCTTTCACGGCTGCGTCTGCATCCGCTTTGGAAACGCCTTCTTTAATAGCGGAGGGCGCACCGTCAACCAGGTCTTTGGCTTCTTTCAGCCCCAGACCAGTCAGACTACGAACAACCTTGATCACGTTGACTTTTTTCTCGCCTGCGGCGTTCAGAATAACGTCAAACTCGGTTTTCTCCTCAACTTCTGCAGCAGCTGCAGCAGCCGGTGCAGCAGCAACTGAAACAGCGGCAGCGGCAGATACACCAAATTTTTCTTCCATAGCTGATACGAGTTCCACAACGTCCATGACGCTCATTTCAGCAATTGCGTTCAAAATGTCATCTTTTGATAGAGCCATGACTCAATCTCCTGATAAAAAGTAAATTAAAGTAAACGATGTCGCCGATTAAGCAGCTTCCTGCTTTTGATCGCGAACAGCCGCTACAACACGTGTCACTTTGGTGGGGACTTCGTTGAACGTGCGAGCCAGTTTGGTAACTGGAGCAATCATTACGCTGACCAGCATTCCCAGAGCTTGCTCACGGGTCGGCAGGGTAGCCAGAACGTCAACTTGTTCCTTACTCAACAGTTGTCCACTGACGGACAGCGCCTTGATCTCAAATTTGTCGTTGGTTTTGGCAAATTCCTTGAACAGGCGAGCGGCAGCACCCGGATCCTCCATAGAGAAGCCGAACAGTGACGGACCGGTCAACACATCAGTCACGCATTCAAAATCCGTACCCTGAAATGCACGCTTCGCAAGTGTGTTGCGAATGACACGCAGGTCGATATTTTGTTCGCGAGCCTTCGCGCGGAGCTCAGTCATGTTCGTCACGTTGACGCCGCGAGCGTCAGCGATTACCAGTGACAATGCATTGCCAGCAGTCTCGTTAACTAGAGCGACAATCGCTTTTTTGTTTTCGAGATTCAATGCCACGAGATTATCTCCTGGATTTAATAGATCACCCCCGGGGGGAGCTCTCTACTGGTTTAAGCATCGATAAAATTACTATCGATACCGTTTCGGTGATCAAATCCAGCCAAAATATACTGAACCGGGTCACACCGTCTGCGTAGGCGTTTTTTTCAACGACGGTTACAGGAACCTGAAAATCACATTAGACCCCGAGAGGCACCTACGGTCTTTGACGGCCCGGGCGCGTACAACAAAGCTCGCCACCCAGACCCCAAAGTTACTCGGGGGCAGTATCCTGCCCCCGCCATCAAGCCTCCAGGGAGGCCTGATCAATAATCAATCCTGGCCCCATAGTGCTGGAGATTGTTACCTTCTTGACATAAATACCCTTGGCAGAAGCCGGCTTTATCTTTTTCAGATCGGTAATCAATGCTTCAAGGTTCTGCTTCAGTGCACCGGCATCAAAAGACAAGCTGCCAATGCCACCATGAATAATGCCGTTTTTGTCAGCACGGAAACGTACCTGTCCGGCCTTGGCATTTTTAACTGCAGTCACGACATCGGGGGTCACTGTGCCCGTTTTTGGGTTAGGCATCAGGCCGCGGGGACCGAGTACCTGGCCGAGCTGACCAACCACACGCATTGCCGCAGGGTCTGCAATCACAACATCAAAATCCATATTGCCAGCTTTGATCTGATCAGCCAGGTCTTCCATTCCGACCAGATCGGCCCCGGCAGCCTTGGCCGCTTCGGCAGAATCACCTTGCGCAAATACAGCGACACGTACGGTCTTGCCCGTACCATTAGGCAGGGTGGTGGCACCGCGCACGGCCTGATCGGATTTACGGGGATCAATTCCCAGATTTACAGCCACATCAACGGTTTCAGTAAATTTGACGCTGGAGAATTCTTTCAGCAAGGCAACAGCTTCACTGATCGGATACGGTTTACCAACTTGTACTTTTTCCTGGATCGCACGAACACGCTTGGACGGCTTAGCCATTTACACACCCTCCACATCAAGACCCATTGCACGGGCGGAGCCGGCAATGGTACGAACGGCAGCATCCATATCAGCTGCGGTGAGATCGGCCATTTTGGTATTGGCAATCTCTTCCAACTGTGTACGCGTCACCTTGCCCACTTTGACTGTATTGGGCCGACCGCTACCACTTTTGATGCCGGCGGCTTTTTTCAGTAGAAATGAAGCTGGCGGGGTTTTCATGGTGAACGTGAAGCTGCGGTCACTATAGACAGTAATCACAACAGGCACCGGGGCGCCCGGCTCCATGCCCTGGGTCTGGGCATTGAATGCCTTACAGAACTCCATAATGTTAACGCCGCGCTGACCCAGCGCAGGACCTACCGGTGGACTGGGATTAGCTTGTCCAGCGGCTACCTGAAGCTTGATGTAAGCATCAATTTTCTTTGCCATCTTGGTTTCTCCTCTGATGGGTATTAACGCCTCAGGATTTTGACATCCGTCTCCGGCTCCCCGTCACCACCCCCCATGGGCAGCGACAATACAATTATTGCCTCAGGCTTTTTCTACCTGGGTAAATTCCAGCTCAACAGGCGTGGAACGACCAAAAATCGATACCGACACCCTCAGGCGACTCTTGTCGTAGTTAACTTCTTCAACAACACCGTTGAAATCGTTAAATGGCCCGTCAGTTACCCTGACAACCTCACCGGCTTCAAACACGGTTTTCGGTCTCGGCTTATCTTCCGAATCCTGCACGCGCTGCAGGATCATTTCCGCCTCTTTGTCCGTGATAGGTGCGGGCTTGTCTGCTTTACCACCGATGAAGCCCATAACTCTGGGCGTCTCTTTCACCAGGTGCCAGGTATCATCACCGAGCTCCATCTGCACCAGCACATATCCCGGGAAAAACTTTCGTTCACTTTTGCGTTTTTGACCGCCCCTAATCTCCACCACCTCTTCAGTGGGAACCAGGATTTCACCAAAACGATCCTCCATACCATACAGAGCCACACGCTCCCTCAGAGCAGCGGCAACTTTCTTTTCGTAGCCTGAATAGGCGTGAACGACATACCAGCGCATCTGAACCTCTTAGCCAATGACCATTGTGGCGAGCCAACCGAATAGTGTGTCGAGACCCCAGAGAATCAGCGACATCACGAGCACCACCACAACCACCATCAGGGTTGTTTGATTACGCTCCTGCCGTGTTGGCCAGATTACCCGACGCGCCTCCGTGTAGGCACCGCGCAACAGGGTAATAAAACTGTCACCTTTACGGGTTTGCAGTGCAACAAAGCCAGCCACCAAGGCTACTGCCAGTATCGCTATAACCCGATATAACAGCGACTCTGTTGCAAAATAATAGTTGCCGTAGATAGCGGCGCTGACCAGCAACACGACAAGCAGCCACTTGAGGCCATCCAATCGATACTGCTTTTCTTCCGTTGCCGAACTCATTCTCGGATAGCACCCCTACTGACCGGGCCCGCTTTTTGCAGAGGGCACACAGGTTTAAGATTGGCAGGCCAGGAGGGACTCGAACCCCCAACAGCCGGTTTTGGAGACCGGTGCTCTACCAATTGAACTACTGGCC
>CATLZI010000079.1 GCA_950063125.1 uncultured Porticoccus sp.
AACAGGACCAGTGCATTGGTTAACGAATGCTGGAGATTGATAATCCGGGCAGTGGCCTCCCCCGAGCGAATGGCGGTGTTGATTGCCCGACGGCGATCATCGAACTGGCCGTGATCAAGACCCACCGGGTTGAATTCAGCGCCTTCTGAAAGGGTGCTGAATTGCACCGGGTAATAGTCCTCCCCTGCCGGTGCGCTGATTTTTTGCCAGTTCTGATCTACGGCACTGACCGTGAATTCGCGGGTGTGTTGCTCGCGCATCTCTCGTTCAAATGCCCACCGCTGGTTGGCGGTAATGCGTGGCACCCAGTCCACCCGGTTAATATGTGGCCGATTTGAAATATGGCCGCTGAAGCGATGAAACTCTTCCTTGGTTATCTGCTCACTTGCCGAGAAAAAGGATTCCACAGCATACAGCGGCAAAATTTTCTCGTTCAGTGTCAGGAAACTCAGGTCTGCGAGTGTCTGGACCTGCCGGGAAAGGTTGGCCTCGGCCTCTGCCAGCTCCAGACGCGACAGGGTGAGGCTGCCGGCCACTAGAAGTATTGTGGTCATCAGCAGTGGCAATACAAACCGGTAGCGCGGCCTGGCGCCGGGTTGGCTGTTGGGCCAGAGCAACAGCAACAGGGGGGCAAACAGCACTACCCCGATGGAATCCCCTGCCCACCACACCAGCCATTGTTGGGCCACATTCTCGGCAGGCAGAATGCCCAGCAGATAGCGGGAGGAGGCGCCAATAGTCGGTGACATAAGGCAGGCCAGGGGGCCTGCCGAGAACAGAAAATGCCACTCGCGACCAGGTATAACCGATAGCGCCTGGCGATCAAGGTAAGCTCTTGCCAGGGTTGCGCCGAGCAGAGCCTGTACTGTTACACCTGCGGCGTAGCTGCAGGCGGCGATCATCCCTGCGGCGGTCGGCGTCAGCATCGGGTCTGACAGAAAAGCGCCCAGAAATACACCGGGCCACAGGCGCCGCCCGCCGATTAATAATGCGGCGACAGTCAGGCCAGCGGGAAGCCAGATAGGAGAGGCAGGCCCAGCGGAGAGGTAAATAAGTAGTGATGCTTTGGCTGTAATGAAGTAAAGCAACGCCACTGCGGCGTTGTAGCCGACCCACTGAAATGACTGGATTGGTGTCGGCTTAGGGGGGTGTAGAGAGGATCCCCTACCTTGGTCACCCATTTGAGGCTTAGTTGCATCCATAGCGAAATATCTTGTCAATGGGCGGTAATCCGTGAACATGCGAAGTATAAGCCAGCGTCAGTAGGCTGTATCTTCACTGGGACACAGTTTAGCAGTACCAGTGTGGTTATATAGAATCCATTTATGGTTCTGCGGACATGGTTGCAGAGCCGGCGGTAAGCTGGCTGTAGTTCAATGATTGGGTGGAGATGGCTGTTGAGTTTATCGTGGGCAGTTTCCCGGTTTTGAAAGACGTATAATGACCACAATGGGGTAGTTCCAGTGTGATGCTGCCTGGTGGTGAAAGCTGGACGACAGTTTGTGTCGAACACAGGAGTTTGATTTTTGACAGGTAATAACGCAATAACGGTAGTTGCACAAAAAGCGCTGGAAACATTTGACCCCGCTCGGGTGCCTTCGCCCTGTTTTGTGGTGGATGAGGTGGCGGTGGAGCGAAATCTTACAATCCTGCATCGGGTACAGGAAGAAAGTGGTGCCAGGGTGCTGGCGGCGTTGAAAGCCTTTTCACTTTGGCGATTGGCACCGCTGGTGGCCAAATACCTGTCTGGCACCTGTGCCAGTGGCTTGCATGAGGCAAGACTCGGCCGCGAGGAGTACGGCGGCGAGGTACACGTGTTTTCTGCGGCCTATACGGAACAGGATCTGCGGGAAATTCTCAAGCTGGCCGACCATGTGGTATTCAATTCGTTCGGCCAATGGCAGCGTTTTCAACCGCTGATACAGGAAGCCAGAATAGCCCGTCCCCATTTGCGCTTTGGTCTGCGTATCAACCCACAGCACTCCGAGGGCGATGTGCCCATCTATGATCCCTGTGCCCCCTGTTCCCGACTGGGTATTCCCCTGTCACAGTTTGAGGGGCAATCTCTGGAGGGTATTACCGGGCTGCATTTTCATACCCTCTGTGAACAGGATGTGGAACCCCTGAAGCGGACTCTGATGGCGGTAGAGGAGAAATTCGGATACCTGCTACCGCAGATGGAGTGGGTGAACTTTGGTGGCGGCCACCACATTACCGAGCCGGGTTATCAGGTGGATGAGTTGATTGAGCTGATCAGGGATTTCAGCGCCCGCTACAATGTGCAGGTATTTCTCGAGCCCGGTGAGGCGGTCGCTATTCACACCGGGGTGCTGGTTACCGAGGTGCTGGATCTGGCCTGGAACGACATGGCCCAGGCAATCCTCGATACCTCTGCCACCTGCCACATGCCGGATATCCTGGAGATGCCCTATCGCCCCAGGGTTATCGGTGCCGGCTTGCCCGGTGAATTTGCCTACAGCTATCGGCTTGGCGGTATGACCTGTCTGGCGGGAGATGTAGTTGGCGACTACAGCTTTGCAGCACCTCTCGAAGTGGGGCAGCGACTGGTTTTTGATGACATGAGCCATTACACCATGGTCAAAACGACGACCTTCAATGGCATCAATTTGCCCTCGATTGCCCTGTGGAACCCGGAAACCGACCAGTTGCGGGTGATACGTCAATTTGGTTATGAGGATTTCAGGCAACGCCTGAGTTGATCGGGCGTATTATGGTGGCAGGCTGCAGAGCAGGGCTTCCCGGAAATCGCCCCCACTATTTGATTTAGTTGCCAGCAGTCGCTAGATTGATTGTCGGCCACACGGATTAATCACAGAAATCGTTTAATCAGACATACACAGGAGACGCCAATATGGCCAATGAAGGTTACCACGAACCCATTAACGAATTGACCGATAAAACAAGGGATATGCACCGTGCCATCACCTCATTGATGGAGGAACTGGAGGCTGTTGACTGGTACAACCAGCGAGTGGATGCCTGTAAGGATCCCGAGCTGAGAGCCATTCTGGCCCATAATCGCGATGAGGAGAAAGAGCACGCCGCGATGGTGCTGGAATGGATTCGCCGTCAGGATCCGGCCTTTGATCACGAGCTGAAAGATTACCTGTTTACTGAAAAAACCATTGCCCACCAGTAAATTAAGTGCTGATGAGTGAGTGTCGGAAGAGATGCGCTGCAATCAACTCTTCCGGCGCTCCGGCCAGGATCAGTCCCCCTCGATCCCCAAAGACGCCCAGATATCGTCGATTCTGTTTTTGACATCGGGGTCCATCGTGATGGGCCGACCCCATTCGCGGTGGGTTTCGCCGGGAAACTTGTTGGTGGCATCGAAACCGATTTTTGAGCCAAGCCCCGAAACCGGTGATGCGAAATCCAGGTAATCGATAGGGGTGTTGTCGATAATCACCGTATCCCGTCGCGGGTCCATCCGGGTTGTCATCGCCCAGATGACATCCTGCCAGTCCCTCGCATTGATATCGTCATCGGTGACCACCACGAATTTGGTGTACATGAACTGCCGCAAAAATGACCATACCCCCATCATCACGCGTTTGGCATGGCCCGGGTACTGTTTCTTCATGGTGACCACGGCCATCCGGTAGGAGCAGCCCTCCGGCGGCAGATAAAAGTCGACAATTTCCGGAAACTGTTTTTTCAGAATGGGCACGAACACCTCGTTCAGAGCCACGCCGAGAATGGCCGGCTCATCCGGCGGTCTGCCGGTATAGGTGCTGTGATAGATGGGGTCGTGGCGATGGGTGATGCGCTCCACGGTGAACACCGGAAACCGGTCCACTTCATTGTAGTAACCGGTGTGGTCACCAAAGGGTCCCTCATCGGCCATTTCATCGGGATAGAGATAACCCTCCAGAATGAATTCCGCGCTGGCGGGGACCTGAAGGTTGCTGCCCAGGCATTTGACCACGCGGGTTTTCTCACCGCGCAACAGTCCGGCAAACGCGTATTCGGACAGGGTATCCGGCACCGGGGTGACGGCGCCGAGAATGGTCGCCGGGTCCGCGCCCAGGGCGACGGCTACCGGGAAGGGTTCCCCCGGATGCGCCAGTTGCCAGTCGCGGAAGTCCAGCGCGCCGCCGCGGTGAGACAGCCAGCGCATGATCAACTTGTTTTTGCCGATTACCTGCTGTCGGTAGATGCCGAGATTCTGGCGCTCTTTTTCCGGTCCCCGGGTAATCACCAGGGGCCAGGTGATCAGTGGGCCTGCATCCTCGGGCCAGCAGGTCTGGATTGGCAGTTTGCCGAGATCCACCTCGGCTCCCTCAATAATCACTTCCTGGCAGGGTGCGTTTTTCACCAACTTGGCGGGCATATTGAGGATGGGTTTGAATTTATGGCGCTTCTCCCAGAGATCCCTAACCCCTTTTGGCGGTTCCGGTTCCCGCAGAAAGGCCAGCAGTTCGCCCACCTCGCGCAGGGCGGCGACACTCTCCTGGCCCATACCCATGGCGACCCGTTCCGGTGTGCCAAACAGGTTGCCCAGCACCGGGATGTCAAAGCCTCTGGGGTTTTCGAACAACAGGGCGGGGCCCCCAGCCCGCAGGGTTCGGTCACAGATTTCGGTCATTTCCAGATAGGGATCGATTTCCACGGAGATGCGTTTGAGCTCACCGCGTTGTTCCAGAAACTGAATGAATTCTCGCAGGTCGGTATATTTCATAAGTGTGCCTGAACAATAACTCTGGCAAGTGTTACGACAACGGTTGGCGAATGCAATCACTGTAATGCCATGCGGCCCCTTGGGGTAGATGCAATACCCGGTTGTTGGCGTTACATTAACGCTATGGCCTACTTTTTTCTGATTTTAATTGTGGCACTGGTGCATTTCGGTTTCGTACTGTTTGTGATCGCCGGCGGTTTGCTGGCCTTCCAGTGGCCCTCCATCCTCTGGTGGCACCTGGCCGGGGCGCTGTATGGCATCGCGATTATGCTGGTGGGCTGGCGTTGTCCACTCACCAGGCTGGAAGCCTGGCTGCGCGAGCGGCGCGGCGAGCGACTGGTAACCCAGTGGGAGTTTCTGCGCCACTACCTCTGGTCTCACGTCGGTTTGCGTGGCAACGAGTGGTTTATTACGGTGGTATTGATGATGGCAATGGTGCTGTTCAACTACCGGGCATATCGGTTTGTCATCGTGGGGAGTTAGGGTTGATAGAACTTGTCGGGGTTTTTGGGTTCAACTCGATCGTGGTCGCCCTGGCCGTCCTCATTCACTATGAGGTGTTATCGCGTCTGGCGACCGTTTTGCCAATGCTGGATATCCGGCCACGGTTGCGGGTTCTGGTGGCAATTTTTGTGGCTTTTATTGCCCATGTGGCGGAAATATGGACCTTTGCTCTGGCGTTCTATCTGTTGCTGCAAGTGGGGGGCAGTAGTTTGGCCGGCAACTTTGATGGTTCCCTGCTGGACTGTATTTATTTCTCTTTCAGTAACTACACGTCGCTCGGCTATGGTGACATCGAGCCATTTGGCCATATCCGCTTCCTGGCGGTACTGGAAGCCTTGATCGGTCTGATTATGATCGGCTGGACGGCATCCTTTATGTATATCGAAATGCAGAAATTCTGGATGACGGGCAAAAATGGTCGCCGATGACGCAGGCGGGACTATTCAAAAACGATGGTTTTGTTGCCGTGCAATAACACGCGATCCTCCAGGTGATAACGCAGGCCTTTGGCCAGCACATTTTTTTCCACATCCTTGCCCTTGCGCACCAGATCCGGAACGCTGTCGTGATGGCTGATGCGGACCACATCCTGCTCGATAATCGGGCCGGCATCCAGGTCGCTGGTCACATAGTGACAGGTGGCGCCGATCAGTTTCACACCTCTTTCTGCCGCCTGGTGGTAAGGTTTTGCCCCGACAAAGGCCGGCAGAAAACTGTGGTGGATATTGATGATCTGTCCCGGGTAGGTGGCGCACAGTTCCGGCGGCAGGATTTGCATGTAGCGCGCCAGCACGATCACATCCGCCCTGCTCCGGGCAATTTGTGTTGCCACCTCCGCGAAGTGGGCAGTCTTGTCATTCTGGTCCACGGGGGCATGGTGGTAGGGAATATTATGCCAGTTCACATAACTGCGCAGTTCATCATGGTTCGAGATCACACAGGGGATATCAAACTGCATTTCACCGCTGCGCCAGCGGTACAAAAGGTCAGACAGGCAGTGGGCCTGGGTGCTGGCCATTAACACTACCCGTTTTGGCTTGCTGGTATCCGTCAGCCGCCATTGCATGTCGTATTGCTCTGCCAGCGGCGCGAAGCGCGCAGTGAGCTCCTCCGGGCCGTAGGACAGTGAATCGGCGGCAATTACCTGGCGCATAAAGAACCAGTTGGTGTCGGGGTCCCGATAGTAGTTTGCTTCGGTCAACAGGCCACCCTCGTTGGCGAGGAAGGAGCTCACGGCGGCCACCAGACCAACGCGGTCCGGGCAGGATACGATCAGACGAAAACTGTGCGTGTTCATGGGGGCTTCAGACTGGCTTCAAGGAGACCGAACTGTCTCATATTTACGGTTGAATTTCACCCGCCACGCCAAAAAGGCGCGGGTCCTGGGGTTGCTGTTCCCCGGCCGGTTTTCCCCGATTACTTCAGTGGTTGCAACAGGTCGCGAAACCGGGGGTGTTCGGCGCTACCCAGCCATTCAAAGATCACCATTTCAGTGGTGAGGATTTCTGTGCCGTGGTGGGCTAGTCTGGCAATGGCCGCCTCACGATCATGCGGTTTTCGGGAGCCGATAGCATCGCTCACCAGATAGACATTTTTGCCCGCCTCCCTGAGTCCGAGTGCGGTTTGCAGGACGCAGACATGGCTTTCACAGCCACCGATCACCCATTGCCGGCGGTCCCCGGCCAGTGCCAGCAGTTGCCCGGTTTTAACCGCATTAAAGGTCATTTTTTCCAGTACCACTTCCCCATCGCAGGCCGCCAATGCCGGTGTTGTGGCACCAAGGCCCCGGGGATACTGTTCGGTGTAAACGATGGGTATACCGAGAGTTCTGGCCGATTGGATGAGTCGTTCGAGGTTGCGGACGATCTGTTCGCCTTGATGGATGGCGGGTAACAGCCGGTTCTGCATGTCAATGACCAGCAGCAGGGATTGCGTCGGGTCAATTGTCAGCATGGTATTTCTCCCTCGATCCGGGTGGTCAGTGTGTCGGAAAAACTGGCCATCATCTGCTCGGCGTTGGCATTGAAAATTCTGATGCGACCGGTATGTGCCAGCAGCAAAAGACCCGTGGCGTAGGCAAAGACGCTGGCCGTTATCTCGCTGGCATGGGCTGCGCTGACGCCCATGGCCAGGGCGGCATCCGTGATGGGCTGAAGGCTGGATTGCAACTGTCGATTGAGTTCGGCATCTCTCGCCCGGCCGAGCCCCTTGGGCTTCATGCCGCCGCGGAACAGGTAAAAGCCCAGATCGAGATCACCGGGATTAGTTCGATAGTAATTAAAAAAAGCCATGGCGGAGGCCTTGAGTCGCTGAACGGGCGTGTCGATCTGGTGGATGGCGGCTGCAATGTCGGCATTCAGCGTCGCTAGCGATTGGCCCAGCAGTTCCGCATAGACCGCCTCTTTCGAATCGAAGTGAAAATAAAGCGCAGCGGGGGTGTATCCGGCCTCTTTGGCGATAGCGCGCAAACTTGCTCCTTCTAGGCCCTCTGTCTCGAAAACCCGTCGAGCCGCCCGCAGAATGATGTCCCGTTTCAGCGCACTGCTGGCTGACGGGCGCTTGCCTTTGGCAATTTGGTGAGGCCCGATGACAGGTTGCTTGGTCGATGAGGTTGGCATGACAGATGGATCCGGCTTGGTTTGACAGAAAAATTTTAACAGTGTTAGATTGTGCCCGCAAAGAAACACTTGAGGGTTTTCCCATGCTGATGACGGCAGCTGAGTATCGTGAGTCCCTGCGGCGCTATCAACCCAGGGTGTTTATCAATGGCAGACAGGTGGACAGTGTGGTGGATGAACCGCTCCTGGCCCCCGGCATCGCGGCTGTAGGGGTAACCTATGACTTTGCCTGCAATCCCCGCCACGCGGCATTGCTGACGGCAACCCAGGGCACTACCGGAAAGCAGGTCAACCGGATGTTGCATATCAACGAAAGTGCCACTGACCTGCTGCATAAGCTGGAAGCCGTCAGGTTGGTGTGCGCCGAATCCGGTTGCGCCCAGCGCTACCTGTCCCAGGATGGTCTGAATGCGCTGTTTCAATCGACCCAATTGACGGATACCAATCACGGGACCGACTACCATCCGCGTTTTCTCGACTATCTGCACGACGTTCAGGCGCGCGACCTCACCCTGGGCGTTGCCATGACCGATGCCAAAGGCGACCGGTCCCTGAGACCGGGACAGCAGGAAAACCCGGATACCTATGTGCATATTGTGGAGCGCCGGGCGGACGGGATTGTGATCAGTGGCACCAAGGCGATTGTCACCGGTGCCCCTTACATGCATGAGTTTCTGGTCATGCCCTGCCGTACCCATATACCGGAAGATACCGACTTTGCCGTGGCCTGTGCCGTGCCTGTGGATGCGCCGGGGATTACCATTGTGGCCCGGCCGGCAGGTCGGCCCGGTGAGAGCGCTGCAAAATTTTCGGCCAAATATGGCCAGTCGACCGGTGTGGTCATTTTTGACAGGGTCTTTGTGCCCCACGAGCGGGTGTTTCTCGCGGGTGAATACGAGGAGGGGGGGTTCCTGA